>JAGYNX010000025.1 GCA_018399855.1 Spirochaetota bacterium | reverse complement strand
TACTCTAAAGAGCAGAAGAATACCGTGGATGAACTTACTAATTCCATAAATACTATCACCGGTATCTCACAGAAAACACTTGAAAGCTCAGACATGGTACAGAGTTACGCCAGGATCATAAACTTAAGTGCTGAGACCCTGGCTGAAAATGTTGAAAC
The DNA here is from genome assembly GCA_018399855.1 of Spirochaetota bacterium. Classification (GTDB taxonomy): domain Bacteria; phylum Spirochaetota; class UBA4802; order UBA4802; family UB4802; genus M55B154. Next base: position 14,014 of record JAGYNX010000025.1, on the reverse strand, counting down.
CTTTAAGATAAAAGCCAGCGAAGAAGCCCAGAAATGGGATGAAGAAGATAGGAATCAAGACGTCATTCCCGAAAACATACCTGAAAATTCAGATGAATAACCCGGAAGGGAAATTTCCGAAATAATGCAACCGCCTGCTGGTTTTGTTGTCTGTACATGTAATACAACAAAAAAGCAGGTATATAGTTATGCATTTCACAATATTCAAGACTCCAGTAATTAGAACAATTTTCCGAGGTATATCACTTGCCCTGTTAAAGATAACCGGGTGGAAGAAGGAGGGACGTTTTCCGCGAAATCGAAATTGCGTGATCATCGCCGCACCTCATACTTCTAACTGGGACTTCTTCTATGGGTTTATACTGGTGCTTGCCGCGGGTGTGGATACCTACTGGATGGGAAAGGCGTCGCTTTTCAAGTTTCCATTTGGCGGTATCATGAAATACCTGGGTGGAATCCCCGTAGAACGAAGCAGAACCAACAACATCGTATCCCAGGCGGTTGATAGTTTCAACAAAGATTCCAGGCTTGCCATAACCATTCCCCCTGAAGGAAGCCGGTCAGCTGGAGAGTACTGGAAAAGTGGTTTCTATTTCATCGCCCTGAAAGCAGGGGTGCCTATCCTTCTTGGCTATATTGATTATGGCAGAAAAAGAGCAGGCTTCGGTCCGTTGTTTTACCCCACAGGTGATATCGATACAGACATGGAGAAGATCAGGCATTTCTATAAAAATATACGGGGAAGATATCCTGAAAACGAGACAGAACCACGCATCAGTTCCCGTCATTACAAGAAAGAGGTTTCATGAACAGGCTTTACGTCCTTCAATTGAAATGAACTATCCAGGTAAAAAAAAGAAATAACTTGATTATTTACAGGTAAAAAGGGAGTATACCTATACTTACCCTTCAGGGTTGCCTGGATATATTAATGAGCGATATACATGGTATAAATATACGAAAAATAGTTTTCCCGGTTATTATTGTTCTTCTTGTTCTCTTCTCAATTTTATTAACAAGAGAACACAGAAATGCAATCTCCCAGATTGAAAACGAAAAAATACAATCAGTTAGGAAAGAGCTCGAAGCCATCGTTGCCGGGTATCGTGTGGTCTCTCTGAGTATATTTGAAAATGTTATCAGCAGGCCTGACGTTGCTGGTATTATCTACAGGGCTTCTTTTTCTGCGGGAATTGAAGAGAAAAAAAGACTCAGAAAGCGATTGGGACGCATTCTTAATGTTCATTATGGTCATATGCGTGGCTACAATTTCCGACAGCTTCATTTTCACCTTGCAGACAATACCAGTTTTTACAGGTTTCACAAACCATCCAGGTGGGGGGATGATCTGACCGGTGTACGGGCTACGGTAAGACATGTGAACAATACCGGTGAAATTGCACAGGGGTTCGAGGAAGGAAGGATCATTAACGGGTACAGGTATGTCTATCCCCTTGAATACAAAGGTAAACACGCAGGATCCGTTGAGGTCAGTATTTCCATGAAGGCAGTTGTGGAGATTCTCAGAAAATTATATGGTAGAGATATACAGTTTTTATTATCATCCAGGGTGATGAGGGAAAAGGTCTTTTCCAGTGAACAGGATAATTACATACGCTGGGCTTTGACCGATGACTACGTGTTCGATCATGAACTTCCTGGTACCGGTTTCCCCGAAGAAAAACTTACGGGTTCTGAGAAGAAAAACATTCTATCCAAAATCAGCCAGGAGAAACCATGCACGTTTATAATCCATACGAAGAACAACGAAGATCTTGTTTTTTTATCCATCAGTAATTTTGAAAGTCGACCCGTTGCCTTCCTGGTTAACCAGGTTGATAACAGCGCGTACCGCAGCACGCGTACCAATTATACCGTAAACATTGCCCTGTTGGGGGTGCTTGTTTTGCTGCTGGCTTACCTTGCATACGAAACCATTACAACCCAGGGACAACTTGAGCAACTGGTGGATTATGATACCCTTACCGGTGCGTATTCCCGTAACACCTTCCTTGTTCGACTTAATGAAGACTTTGAGAAGTTCTGCCGTTACAGTACACCCCTTTCACTTGTGTACATGGACCTGGATTATTTCAAGGAGATAAATGACAGGTACGGTCATGCTGCAGGAGACCGGGTTTTAAAAGAATTTACTGAAATCGTGAAGAGCAGGATACGGGCAACCGATTACGTTGGACGGGTTGGAGGGGATGAGTTCTTACTGGCATTACCCGGAACCGGCGTTGAGGGAGGATCAGCGGTAGTTCACACTATTCATGAGCAACTACAAACTGCTACCGGAGACAGTGGTATTGAGATCAAGTGCAGTTTCGGGGTAGGTGAGGTGCATTCGGATGACAGGGACATAGACAAGTTTATAGAGCGCATTGATAATGAATTGTACAAGTCAAAAAAATCTGGCCGCAACCACGTAACCGTAGTCCGTTAAAATGGTAAATAAATAGCTTTTTCTGTAGCTTATCAGGCCACAACCTTGTAGCTGTTCTTTCGTTTGCCTTTGATCTCGTCTTTCAGACTTCTGGCCAGTTGTTCAAGGCTGGTGATGTCATCCTGTTTTTGAGCATCATCGTCCAGGTGGGACAGGGCGGTATATTCCATAAACGTTGAAATGCTTCGATGCTGCCCCTCGGCGGCCATTTTTAGTTTTTTGTATACGCTGTCATTTACCCGTATGTGTATATCTTTAGAAATGGAAACCTCCCTTGATCCTGTATTTATATGTAAAATGTATCCGAACATGTACGTAATGTCAATTATATTGTAAAGTAACAATAACAGGCAAATGTGCGCATATGACTCCCGGCCATGTGCCCATGGACAGGAATTTATTTAAACGAGGGTATTATCCCTTCTTTGAACAATTTTTCAAAAGGATCTATGTCTATATACGTGGTGACAATTGACACGATTATAACCGTAAGTGTAAACACCCCGGACAGGTTCTCGTGGTTTGCCTCTTCAGGTTTTTCGAACATGAATTCTAACCTGCCCATCAGGGTTGCCAGCAGGCCAATCAGCGAAGGATGAACCTTACCTTTTAGTTTTTTCGTTAAATCTTTTATTGTCATTGGTCCATCTATCTTTAGCATATGCAGTGAATTGCTTATGGTGATACCGGCATACCCCCGTATCAGCTCTATCATTTCTGAAAAATCACTGTCTTTCAGGTCGAAATACGTGAAGTAAAGATTTATCAACGTATCATTAACCTGCTTCTCTTCTTCAATGGTAGATGTATCCCTGATATTGTGAAGCAATTCGGCGATGGAACCCAGGTAATCGGCATACATCTTTACAAACCGCATGGCGTATACAGTATCGCTGGTATCTACCGTTGTCATGATTTCCTCAATCATGTCGCCCGGTAAAAAGTTCTTATCACGATCAATCATGGATGTGATATTATAAAGGAAATCCTTGAGGATATCCATGGAGGCTTTTTTCTCCACGAAATAATCGTTGTAATGCAGCAGCAGATCTGAGTCCAGTGGTTTGGCGTCCATTGTTATCATGTCTTTCTCCGTATAAGTTTTGTGTCCTCATATACCTATACGAGTAAAAAGGGGAGGATGGTAAAAAAAAGTTGGTGTTTTTTGGAAAAAAGTTATGACGGCGCAATTACTTGAACGGTTGGAAAATACGAATGCATCCTGGAAGTATCCCTGGTAATCAATGGTAATTCTGTTACCGCTGCATGTGCGCCGATGTAGAAATCCGGCAGTGTTGAAGTTTTTGAACCTTTACTTCTTCGGTATTGCAAGAAGGCCTTGCCGGCCAGAAATAGAGCTTCCCTGGGTATTTGGATCAATTTAAATCCACCCCGGGATATTGCTTCTTCCAGTTCTTCTATTTTATTGAAACCTATGGATATTTCTGTATAAATAACAGGATTTATATATAATATATGATCTACACTATACATGCTCAGGGTCTCTTCTGACCAGTCAGCCCATTCCTGGTTATCTTCAAGTATATCCAGGATAACATTTGAATCTACAAGTACCCCCATTAATTATCGCCCCGGGTAAGTGCCATGATTTCATCCGTGCTCATCTTAACGGTTGCAGTACCCCTTATTTCGCGAAATCTTTTACGGCTGTTTTCATGGTTGTTTTTCTTTTTTACCAGGTAGATATTCCCGTCTTCATCAATAAACTCGACTTCACTATTACTACTTATGCCGTATTTTTCCCTTATATGAAGGGGGATGGTTACCTGCCCCTTGGTTGTAACTTTCATAATATTGTTCCTCCGGGTAAGAGTAATACTTTGTAAAGTATTACTTGTTGCCATTCATGTCAAGTACATATGAATATTGGATCAGTTTTATTAAAGGGAGGCATTTATAAAACACTCCCAATAAAGGTGTTTCAATATTTCTTGACTTCATATTTTAACCCGGTATTATAGTGAGTAGTTTAAGAATATGTTAGGTCATAAGAAAACTATGGAGTCATATTTGGACTTTGGTGTCTTTCAGAGGCTTAAGGAGCGCGAAGAATTCAACCAGGTTCGGGTATCATTCAACACTATAGAGTGTGAACCAGGGGTAGACCTTGATCCAGAGTTTGTTTACAACAAAAGCCAGCGTTTCGTCACATAAGAAGCTGTTGCAACCGACGCAGAAGAGCCGCCGGTTTGAACGGACCGGTTAACCCATAAGAGGATAAATAAATTATGCCTGTTTCATTTGACGATATTGAAAATGCCTTCGTATTTCTCAGCATGGATAAACAATTCATGAATAACGCCTATCTGAACAAAGAAACCGGAGAAATATACTATACATCAGAAATTGGTGATTCGGATGAACTTCCAGAGGACATTGACGATAGCAAATACGTTTCCGTCCCTCACCCGAATGACCTTGATCTTGGTGAAGAGCTCGTGTTTGAATTTATATCGCAATATCTACCTGAAGAATCTGATCGGGTTGGTAAAATATTCAGTAAATCAGGAGCATATGCACGATTTAAAGATCTCTTGTCGAAGAAAGGCCTTCTTGATAAATGGTACGACTTTGAAAATGAGCAAAATAAAAATGCTCTTAAGCAGTGGTGCCTGGAGAATGGTATTAAAATTAAGGATTAACCATACCTTTCACCCATAAGGCAGTTTCAATTTCATTAATGCCACTGGTGAAGGCCATGATATGTGAAGGGAATAACAATAAAATGGAATTACAATTTTTTTTCAGAATGCCAAAATTCCCAATGGTTGGGAACATCGAGGGCCACTTTATTGGTGCCAGAAATGCCAGGGAATTATCCTGCAAGCTGGCAGAAATCCAACTTAACGAGGAAGAGAGCTATGACCTGGTTGATTTCACAGGAGAAGGCTGGAGCCTCTATGCTCCAGAAATGTTCATATCTCCACTTACCATCAAAAAATGCTGGACCAAGCTTGAAATAATTACGTTGTTTAATGAAAGGAAAAATGTAGAATTGGGAGAGGGAAGGGTATATTCTGTAAAATCAATGTCTTCCAAACGTATTGGTAAGATCATTTCTGATCTAGTGGAGATGTCATAAAACCTTTCAAGAATAAAAGAGGCTACCCAGAAAAATAAAAGGGATGGGGTAAATGGGACACTGGTGCAGGATCTGCAGGAACATAAAGCCCAATGAAAAATTTTCAGGCAAAGGTCATAAAAACCATATATGCAGGGATTGCAGCCGCAAACCAAAAGAAGAGATTGAAGAAATCGAGCACAAAGATGAAATTTTCAATTATTTAAAGCAATCAAACATCTCAAAGAAAAACATATCAAGACTTCAAAATCTGGTCTGCTCTCATAATAAGCAAGTCGCCGAAATGGCTGAAATCGTTTTGGAGATTGCCCTCATCAAACCACATAAGAAGCGAAGACTTAAATTTTTAGCAAAAGAAAACCGGGAACTTCTCTCCAAACTTGAAAAAACCGGGTTGATCATGGCCCATCGCTGGGAAAATAGCAATGTATGCACCATATTGGCAGCATATTGAAGTTATTTGACGGGTTGCTGTAGCAGGATGGATTCCCGCCTTCGCGGGAATGACAGTGGGATGATAACGAATAATTATCACCGCTACAGTACTGTAAGAGCATATATCCGGTGAAATATATGGATCAGGGAAAATAATCGGAGGCCGGATGGAATTACATGGAGAATAAAAGGGTTGAAGAATAATGCCAACATCCTGCCGGACAACAATGCCAATTCTCGATCGATCAGCAATGTCATTCCCGCGAAGGCGGGAATCCAGGAGTAAACAGCATGCAGTATTATGTATATATCATGGCCAGCAGGAAAAACGGACATCCCATCAGTGACGAGGTGTTGTTTTTGAGTCAAGTATAAGTATAACAAGTAAGAATGCTTCAGTATAACTGTGTGGGAACACTTTAAAATGTATGCTGAGGGTCATAAGCAGAATTATCAGTATGGATGATATTAGTATGATAGAGGGATATGCCTGAATGTTCTTGAACTTGCTGGTAAACAGTGATGCCTGCTGGTATATTCTATGTTTCATTTCCTGGTTTGTTTCTTCTTTGGAAGGAATTGGAAGTATCCAGATCAGGTTCAACATGTATACGAGCAAATAGAACATTATCCCAGTTATGAAGAATATTGAAGTAGCAAGAGAAAAATCAAAAATAAAGTTTTGCCGCCATGCGAGTTCTAATACAAGTCTCTTCAGATTGAAGAAGCTTATGACGCAAAGAAACAGGATGTTCAGCAAGTACAGGAATAGTTTTTCTGCTCTCCCCGCAACCCGATCCGTAAACAGGTAGAAGGATACTATACATACTGGAAGCAGTACAATAATGGTAAGAAATATACTTTCATAAAATGAAGAATTGATGATCAGAGAGTAGAGGTATATTATTGATATAATATATAGAGTACTTTCACTGATTTCCGGGAGTATCTCTTTTTTGTAAACTATCGCGATTGCACCAGCGAAACACAACGGTATTGCTATTAAAATTCTGTTAATTGAGAAATCGGGATTATCCTTGTTTGCGCCGAGACTTGTAAACAAAACCAGGCCGAGGATATATAACATGTCTTTCGAAAATACTTTTTCCCGCAGGTTGATAACGGTGTGGAATACAACAGATAACATGACGATAAAGATTATTATTTTTTCTATATCCATTGTAGTGACTGTCACCAATAATATCCTTTATTCCCTCCAGTGCTCGGGCTTATCCAGTGCTTCGCAGCATCGCACGGTGCCCTGTATGCTACCCAGTATACCGGGTCGCAGCTCTTGCACCATCCAGGCATCGGCATCTTTATCAGGTATGGGGTAGGGCGCTTCCAGTCCCCGCACACCGGCGGGTGTAAATCCCGAACGTGGATAATAATCGGGATGTCCCAGTACAAACACCAGGTCGACCCCTTCTAGTCGCAGGGTTTCAAGGGCGTGGCTGATCAAAAGGGTGCCAACCCCGCTATGCTGGTGCTCAGGAACTACGGCAAGGGGTGCAAGGATACGGACAGATACAGGCTGCCCGGCTTCTGCAAGCTCTGCCCTGCTGAACAGAACGTGTCCCACCAGTTCACCGTTTTGCTCTGCCGCAAGTGACAGCAGGGGGTGGGCGGTTTGGTCATGCAGCAGGTCTTTTGCCAGGCCTGCAACCTCAGGGCCATGTTGCTGGCCGAAGGCTTCAAGGTGTATTCGGATGATACGTGGTTCATCTTCTGCTGTTGTGTGTCGTATGTGCATGCGTGTACCCTGTTGAAAATAATGCTCATTCTGCAGTATAATGACATAGTGTGCAAGCAGCATTTGTTTCTTCAGAAAAGCTGAAGCATTACTATACCGACCTGTGTTTCTCACAAAACCGTAAATTTTATTTTTTTTATTGACATATAATGATACTGGTTTTATAAATGAGTAAGTGCTCACTCGACGAAGATGACGGGAAATTATTTCATTATAAAGGAGCGGCAGTGATGAGTTATGAACTGGTAAAATCACATTTAAACCTTTATGCCGTATTGCAGAACCTCGAAGAGCTGACTGTCATGGATAAAGAGATGGCAGAATTGACAAGGGACTGGAATATATCTATTCAATTCAGCGTAAAAGGCGGCCCGAAGGCCTACATTGCGTTTAAAAACGGTAAGTGTACTGTGGGGCAGGGAAAGTTTAAACATCCTTCCATCAAACTCTTTTTCTTATCTCCCGAACACTGCAACAAGATGTTCGATGGGAATGGTAATCCTATACCATTGAAGGGATTTACTAAGCTGGGTTTTCTCTTGAAAGACTTTCCGAAGCTCACCGACAGGCTGGAATATTACATGAAACCCACCGATGATCTTTTGAAAAAGAAAAGCTTTCTTGCGGTAAATACGAAGATGACCATCGATACCGCTTTTTACGCTTCAAAAGAATTATTACAGCACGACGAACTGGGACAGATCGTGGCACATAAGCTGGATGACTGTGTGATGATGATGAAAGTGCTTCCGGACGGCCCGGCGGTTCAGATGGAAGTAAGCAACGGTGATTATAATATAATGAAAAGTGAAGAGAAAAAAGCAACCTCTGTCATGCTGTTTTCCGACATGACGGTGGCAAACGATCTGCTCAACGGTAAGATTGACGCGTTCAGCGCTATTGCTTCCGGTGCTATCCAGATGAGGGGGCGTATACAGTACCTTGATGCCCTGGGCCCGGTGCTGGACAGGATATCGCATTATTTATCATAACGAGGGGTGATTATCATGAAATCTCAGACAAGATCAACAAAAACTACCGCGAAAAAAACCACCGCAAAGAAGAAATCTTTAAAAACATATACATTCAAGAACTCGCAAAAATTGTTTCAAAGAGCACTGAAGGTAATTCCCTGCGGGATTTACGGTCACTTCAGCCCGGCCCCGTTGATACCGGCAACAAGCTATCCTTTCTATGCTGAAAGAGCGAAGGGTTCGCATTTCTGGGACGTGGATGGCAACGAATTCATCGATTACATGTGTGCCTATGGTCCCATGGTGCTGGGCTATAATCACCCGGGGGTAGACCAGGCTGCCATGAAACAGTTGAAGAGGGGAAACTGTATTACCGCTCCCACCAGGGAGATGGTTGAACTTGCCGAGCAGCTGGTAGACCTGAACACCGCCGCCGACTGGGCATTTTTCGCCAAGAACGGTGGCGACGTGGTGAACCAGTCAATAATGCTTGCCCGTGCTGCCACAGGCCGAACAAAGATGATGCTGGTGAAGGGTGGCTATCACGGGGTTTCATCGTGGATGCAGGGGCCCGGACATTACGGCGTGGTGGAACAGGACTGTGCCAGCAACGTGTATGTGGACTGGAATAATATACAACAGGTCGAAAACGCCGTCAGCCAGCACAGGGGAGAGATAGCGGCATTTCTCGCAACTCCTTACCATCACCCTACGTTCGGTGACAGCGAGTTGCCCGCGGATGGCTACTGGCAGAAGATACGGCAGATATGTGATCGTGAGGGTATCGTTCTTATCATCGACGACGTTCGCTGTGGTTTCAGGATTGATATGCGGGGCTCACACGAGTATTTCGGTTTCAAACCCGACCTGGCCTGTTACTGCAAGGCCATCGGCAACGGCTATCCCATTTCTGCCCTTGTGGGGCGTGAAGAACTGAAGACCTATGCTGCCAAGGTGTTCTACACCGGAAGCTACTGGTTTTCGTCAGTGCCCATGGCAGCGGCAATTGCCTGTATGAAAGAGATGAAGAAGATCAACGCCCCCAGGGTGATGATAAAGCAGGGAAAGAAGCTGTGGGACGGGATTGCGAAGATGGCAGACGGGTATGGCTACGATATGAAGGTAAGCGGCATGGCATCAATGCCCACCCTGCGTATCACCAACGATCCCAGCATGATGCTGCACCAGGACTGGTGCGCCGAGGCCACGCGGCGAGGTGCCTACTTCACATCCCATCATAACTGGTTTATCTCGGCGGCACATACCGATACAGACATCAAAAAAACACTGGATATCGCTGATGAGGCATTCAAGGCGGTAAAGAAAAAATATGGTGACGAGTATTAATCTGTTTTGACTTTTATGGTCATATGACCATATGCTGAAAATGTTATATTACATGGAGGAGGATACCTATGGCGCTTACCGAACAGGAAATACAAGAATTCAACAAAAAGGCGTGCCAGCTGCGCAAGGACACCATCGACACGGTGTACTGGGCAGGAGGGGGGCATGTGGGCGGGTCCCTTAGCATGATGGAGATCATGGTGCTAATGTACTATAAATACCTGAATATCGATCCGTCCAAACCACAGTGGGATGATCGGGACCGTTTCGTAATGAGCAAGGGACACGCGGGAGTTGGATACGCCCCGGTGCTTGCCGACAAGGGGTATTTCCCTTTTGACATGCTTAAGGAATTCAACCATACCCATTCCAGGCTTGGAATGCATCTTGATGGAAACAAGGTTCCAGGTGTTGACGTATCAACCGGTTCACTGGGACACGGGCTGCCCATAGCACTCGGGCTTGCACTGGGCGCCAGGCTTCAGGGAAAGAAGTGGCTTACCTACTGCCTGCTTGGTGACGGTGAATGTGATGAGGGGTCTGTGTGGGAAGCAGCCATGGCAGCCAGTCATTTCAAGGTAACCAATATGATTACCATTATTGACCGTAACCGCATGATGATCGACGGACCAACAGAAGATGTTATGAAACTGGAGCCATTCGTGGACAAGTGGAAGGCATTTGGCTTTATAGTAAAAGAGGTGGATGGCCATGACTATAACCAGCTTGTAGACGCCATCGACTTTGCCATAGCCGAAGAGAGTGGCCCAGTGGTAATCATAGCAAATACAGTGAAAGGAAAGTGCGTCGGCTTCATGGAAGATAATTACCAGTGGCATTATGGTGGTCTTGATTCGGAGAAAGTGACCGAGTGCAAGGAATGCATCGATAACTACTACTGCGAGATATAAACAGTTGAAAAGAGGAGGAATATAATGGCTGCAGATGGATTAACATATACCATAGAAGATACCGCCAACATGTCAACGGCGGAGATCTACGGCAAGGTGCTTATCGAACTTGCCGAAAAGAATAACGATATCGTAGGACTGTCGGCCGACCTTGCCAAGTCAACAAAGATAGGCCAACTGGCTGCAAAGCACCCGGACCGCTTTTTCAACGTTGGTATAGCTGAGCAGAACATGTTCGGTATGGCAGCGGGGCTTGCAAAGTCTGGCCTCACACCTTTTGTGTCAACATTTGCCGTGTTCGCCTCAATGCGTGCGGCAGAACAGGTGCGCACAGACATTGCCTACCAGAACCTGAATGTGAAGATAATCGCTACCCATGCAGGAACATCATTCGGCCAGGCCGGTACCACACATCATTGTACCGAAGACCTGGCCATCATGCGTTCGTTTGCCAATATGACGGTTATCGCGCCGGCTGACGGCATCGAGACCGCTAACGCGGTGCAGGCTGCCTACAATTATAAGGGTCCAGTCTACATTCGTATCAACAGGGGTTTTGACAAGCAGCTCTACGAGAAGAGTGATTACGGATTCGAGATAGGCAAGGCGGTTGAACTTCATCCCGGTACCGACATTACAGTTATAGCCTGCGGGGTTGCCGCCTATAACGCGGCGGATGCTGCCAACATACTCGAGAAAGAAGATGGTCTCAGCGTTCGCGTTATCAATATGCACACCATCAAGCCCATTGATAAAGAAGCGATCATCAAAGCCGTACAGGAAACCCGCCGGATCGTTACCTTCGAAGACCACAACATTATGGGCGGTCTTGGCAGCGCGGTAGCCGATGTTATTGTTGAAAGCGGCAAGGGGTGCGCATTTGAGAAAGTGGGTATACCCGACGAATACGCCATCATAGGGCTCCCTGAAGACCTGCAGAATCATTATGGTTTTGACACCAACGGTATCCTGGCAAAAGTGCGGGAGATCATGGGCAAAGACTTTGAAGAAGACGAAGACTGGGAAGACGAGGTGTAGCCTATGGCAACACAGAACGAACTTTTCGCGTCACGAATATTTTTACAGGCAGCGTTACCATTGACGAAGGTGATTCTGCAGGAACGTCCCGAGATGGCAAAGAAATACCAGGGAGTATCCGGCACCGCACAATTTGTCGCAAAAGACGAGGAGGGGGACGTGGGTGGTTTCATGAGATTCACAGATGGAGACCTGGAAGTAAAACCAGGCATTTTAGATGATCCCGATATCACCTTCTCTTTCCCAAGTGTGGGTAAGATGAACGCCTTCTTCGCGGGAAAACCGGCTTTGCCGAAGATCAGCGGGATCTTCTCAAACTTCGGGTTGTTCACCAAGGTGCTCAAGCTTATGCTCGCCCTGAAGATAATCGGCCGCACAACCCCGCCAAAAAAGCAGGAAGACAAAGAACTCATGGTTCGCATGATGCTCTACCTTCTACCGCTGGGGATAAGCCAGCTGAACAAGGCGGGGCACCCTGAAATATCCGAATTCACGAAAAAAAGTCCCGACCGGGTGTTCGCGTGGTCGGTAAATGACACAGATATCGCGTCATATCTGCGTGTGAAAGCGGGAAAGTCCAAGGCGGGCAGGGGACGTTATACCCGTTCCAAACCCTTCGTGGAGATGAAATTTGACAGCGTGGAGGGCGCGCTTGGAATATTGCTTCAGACAACCGACATGATGGAAGCATCACTGAACCAGGTGCTGGTGATCGAAGGGTCACCTGAATACGGCAAGGAGATCGGTTCCTACATGAACATGGTTGGCGACCTGGCATCATGAAAGACGTATTGCACTGTCAAACCTCCAATGGCTGCGGCACACCACCGCAGCCTGCTTTTTATGATTTCCAGGGAAAAGGAATAAACACAGAGACGCTGAGATACAGAGTAAACGAATAGAAAAGTTTTTTTACAGGAGGGTGTATGAAACCGCGATCATTGAGTCATGTGGGCCTCACAGTTGTTGATTTCGAGAAAGCCGTAAAGTGGTACTGGGAAATGTTCAGGTTTCCGCTTATTGCGGAGCAGGAGATGAGCAGCGAAGAAGTCAATGAACTATACAGTCTGTATAATCTTAAAAACACGAAGCTGAAGCTGGGCTTTCTGAAAGCGCCAAAAGGTGGTGTTATCGAGATATTTCAGTTTACCCCGTCACTGCCACCTGAACGAGTATGCTGGAACAGGATTGGCCCAACCCACCTTACCTTTGATGTACGTAACGTAAAAAAATGGTACAAAAAGCTGTCAGAAAAGGGTGTAAAATTCTTATGCGAGCCCCAGAAGACCGACGGAAACGAATGGGTGTTTCTCGAAGATCCCGATGGCAACATGATAGAATTGATAGACCTGAAATTCAACTACTACGCCATCCGCTACCTCGGCTGGCTCGCGGGTCCTGTCATCAGAAGACTGCAATTTATGCATTACTATAAGTAACGGATTCACCACAGGGGCACAGATCGCGCCGGGAAAAGCCCGGTTGATTGGGAAAAGAATATAGATTCTTTGAAATTTCAATGAGTAACCCGGTGGGTGCAAATCCCACCCGGTAAAGTCTGGTACACAGCCGGAAGCGAGTGTTGCATGCGTCAGGGCGATCTGGTGTGTGAAGCGTACACAGCGACTGCAAAAGCCGTGTGATAGAGCTCCGAAATACTGATGATCGTGGAAGTCTCTGATTTTCTGTGGTACGGGGACAGCATCAACCATCGAGTAGATACCTGAGATGGAAGATTCCGCCGGAGTCCGAGAGCAGGGCAAATGCAGAAGAGGGTTACCCGGGAACCCGGGAGGTCTTACACGCTCCATCCCTGAAAACCGTTTCAAGGGTACCGGTATAAAACCCCGGCGGGTATATCCGGGTACGCAGGATATACTTTCGAGATGCGATAGTGCATGACACAAATAAGAAGCGTACAGGGCGTAAATGGTATTGCCAAACGAAGGAAACGAAGTGCGGCAAGAAGGCATGTAAGAAGTCTTAGTACACTGATAGTACCGG
>JAGYNX010000249.1 GCA_018399855.1 Spirochaetota bacterium | reverse complement strand
GGGCACGAAGAAGGGGAATAGTTATTCATTTAAAATTTCAATTTCATCACGAATATGTTTCAGGTATTCCTTATAATTCTTCATACACAACTTCATCTTCAACATATGGAAGAATATACTTGCTTATAGATTCAGGTGTAACCAGGTCTACCTTTTTGTCATACAGGCTTTCAAGTTCATCATGTAAATCCATGAAATTATCAAAAGTCTTTTCCCCTGGTTCAAAAATAACCATTATATCAATATCAGAATCCTCAGTTGCTTCATCCCTTACAACTGAGCCGAAGAAACCAATCTTCTTTACTCCAAGTTTTTTTAAACTATCCCTGTGCTCAAAAGCCTTTCTTTTAATCTGATTAATATTCATTGGATATACCACTACCCGTAAATGTCTTTTACATCATAGACTTATACACAGATAATACGTAGCTGTTAGTACAATAGTCAATAAAAAAAGCAAGCGGGTACGGCACAGGGCTCACCACAGGGGCGCAGAGGTACAGAGAAAGTAGTGTAAAGGATTACCGCAAAGTCGGTAGAGTACGCGAAGGGCGCGAAGAAAGGAAAAAGCATAATGGGAAAATATAATACATTAAAAATAACGTTCCATATCAAGAGCACCATGGAAAACACCCAGTATTTCAATTACAGTATTCTTTTTGTATAAATATGCAATCCGGTAATGACCATAAAGAAGAACACGGATATCACCTTCGGGTTCAGAACGGTAAAGATAACCTATCTCGGGAAAATCAATTAAAACCTGCACCTTGTTGTATATCCCCTCTGCAACACGATTTGCTGCAACAGGGTTATCATTAGCTATATATTTGTGAATATCTTCAAGCCAGACGACAGCTTCATTGGTCCATTTTATTTCTGCCATAACCTGATTCGATGCCCCAGTTCCTGGTTACTAATAGTTCGTTCTTTACGGACATCTTCAAGTCCTCTTTCAATCATGCCGGCAAAGGCCAGTTCACGAAGAATTTCCTCGTATGTTGCATCATCAGGTTGGTTTTCAATAATGTCTTTTATTTTTTCTTTTGTCGTCATAACTACAAGTCTCCTGATCTTTACACTATGGAGTACCATACAATATATCATAAGATATATACATTATCAGCCATGTAAAGTAAAAAAGAATCACCACAGGGGCGCAGAGGTACAGAGAAAGAATTGTAAAGGGGGCGACGCAGCGCGTCGGGGATTTCGTTCAGCAACATCACGACATTCAGTACACATGAAAACTCAACAACCCCCTCTCCAGTCTCCCCCATAAAGGGGGAGAGGTGTACTCTTTCTTCCCCGCACACCTGTTACCTGTAACCCGTTACTCGTAACCCGTCACCCGTTACCGTCCTTCTCCCCGTCACTCCTTACCCGTTTCGACATTGAGTCTTACAACTCATCATGCATATCAGCCCATCATAGATCTGCTTCAAGAGTATCAACAACCTGAGAGACATGGTACCAGTAGAAAAAGGCTTCAGGATTTGACCTCTTCAGCTTGTTTAACCTGGTCGGTAATGGTGCATCAATGGTCCAGTTGATAACATCATCAGCTTTTTGAAATCGTTGAAGGCCTGTAGAGCCAGCCTTTATGAGGGCAGCGCAATAGGCAGCTCTGGCAGCGTGTACTATGGCCTTTTCTATATGGTATCGTTCAGAAATAATATATGTACGAATCCTGGAGATCCCTTGTTGCAATGCGTCAAAATCTCCTCTGCCGTCCCTTCCTCGTAGAGAGATACACAGGGCTGTTTGGATACTATCGTCCAGAACATTGTCAATATTCATCCGGAGATCGCGATAACGCATTTCTGTTTCAGCAAAAATTTTGAATGTCTGCGCAACAGTTTCCATTTCAGAAATTTTGTCAAAGAGATTACCAATATCATACAACTGTTTAATAATTTCCATGGACATACTGACACCGTTTTTTTCATAGGGAATGCCGGTAGTATTGGGGGCAAAAGCTGTAAGCTTATCGCCAAGCAGGTCTTCATTGGAAGGTATCTTCACCTTTAATGGCTCACCATCTTGAAACACAAAGGGGGAATCAATGTCATTATCAAGGATTGTTTTATAGCGGGGTTTCTCTACAAGAATATCAAGCAGAACATATTCTTCATCTGTCCTTCCTTTCAAAACTGGTTGATAGTAAAACTTGTAATGATATTTTTCTATATCTGAATAAGCTTTTCGTAATTGAAGTTCATAGCGTGTAAATCCCTTCTTAAGAACAACATGGGCAAAAAGGGACTCAAAATCACTTTTACCTGAAACCATTATATCAGCATCAATTGAGAACCTTTTAGGATTCCCCTGTAAAAGCATAACAGCAGTACCGCCTTTAAAGACAAATGAAAGACCAGACTCTGCCAGACCCTCGAGCAGCATCAATACCCGAAGCACTTTTTCGACAAGGTTTTTGTCAGCATTATTATTATCAGCAGATGCCTTGTTTATCCAGTCTATATGTATTGTTTCATGTGATATCATAGTATAACAACCTTGGTTTTTTACAGCTCTTTAGCCTGGCCAATAATCTCTTTCACTTCATATTCCCTGTTGCGACGCCGGGCATAACGCTTTAGTCGGTCCATGTTGACGGTATAGCTTTCCATGACATTTTTAAACACATTCACCAGCTCCATTCCCTGAAGGAAAAAGAAGATATTTGTGTCTGAAAGGAAATCAACCAGTAACTTTTCAATAGTCGGTACCTGAAAGGTATCAACAGTCTGCAACGGGGCTTCACTTATAAGATGTTTTACGATTACACTGTCACTGTTTTCAAAAACAAAATCTTCCATAACCTGGCGCGATGGTTCCCGAAAGATATTATTATATGAATCCTTCAGATTATAATACACCGCATCAACAACGTCCCGTTCTGTTTCAATAACCATAAAATCATGAGCCACAATATGGTGATAAAACTGATTTAATAAACTGCTATGCCATAAACAAAAATTAATAAGAGGATATTCCTTTTTAATAAGCGATGAAATCTCCTGCTGCCCTGTATGTTGAACTGGAATAAAATTCTTTTTGTTGCCAATTGTATAGATACCCCGCCCTATTCTTTTAAGAACCCCCTTTTGGGCAAGGTCGTAAATACGCCAGTTTACTGTAGCCCTCTTTATATCAGGCTCCTGGTCAGCAAAGAAATCATGAATATCAGATGTGGTGAATGATTCATGTTCTTTGAAATGTTTCATTAGATCTTCTGCTTTTATACCCATAGGTGATGTTCACAAATTATCGGCAAAAAGTCAACAAATTTGCCGATAATTTGACACTTTATCACGTCATTCTCTCAAAAACTCATTCATTTTATCTATGCCCCCACATAGACCCCGGGAAACATCTTATTCTTTATATATACATTTTCCAAAAAACTAATTACATAATCCCGTAAATCCTGTCTAAAAACGTTACGCATATGAAACCCTGAAGCAACAGGCAGAACCCCTTCGTGGACTCAGCAACCCCCTCTCCAGTCTCCCCCATAAAGGGGGAGAGGTGTACTCAAACCAACCAGCC
>JAGYNX010000248.1 GCA_018399855.1 Spirochaetota bacterium | reverse complement strand
AGTCGGTTGTTCTCTCCATGTCAAGATACGGTGTATATTTCTCATCGGGGTCAGCGTGCAGTTCCACTTCATCGGCCCCGTCGCCCGCACTTCTTGCCATGGGACTTTCCGAAGAAGAGGCACACTGTTCATTGCGGTTATCCCTGGGCATTTTGAATAATGAAGATGATATTACCTATACCCTGGATCGTCTAAAGACTACTCTGCAGGATTCCAGGAAAATAGTGCATTTTGTCCCCTGTCGTTAGCACGGGGACAGCTGGAGGCATGGCGATGAAAAATGGTTACATGGTGCTTGATCCCATAGAAACAATATCCGGTGATTTGCACAATCATTTCGCAGACGATGTGCGCCGGGGATTGTCTGCTGAGAGTAAAAGCTTGCCAAGCAAGTACATATATGATGACGCGGGAAGTAATCTCTTCTGCAGTATAATGGACCTGCCTGAATATTATCTTACTGATTGTGAAACAGAAATTTTGCGAAATAAAGCCGGCTACATCTCCAATGCCATAGGGAATGGCGGACTTAACCTGGTTGAACTGGGAGCCGGTGACGGGAAAAAAACAAAAATCATACTGGATGGATTGTTGAAAAAATATGATGACGTGACCTATGTCCCAATAGATATCTCGGAGGGGGCCATACACCTTCTCCTGGCAAAGCTGGAAAGTGAATATCCACTACTGAAAGTTAAAGGGCTGGTAACAGACTATTTCGCAGGGCTTTGCTGGCTTTCGGATTTAGACCTGTCGCGAAATGTTGTGTTGTTTCTTGGATCAAATATCGGAAATTTTACACCGGAAGAACAAACCATGTTTTTAAAAAGTCTTCACGCGTCAATGAATACAGGTGACTACCTGCTTACAGGTTTTGACATGGTTAAGGATATAGATATTCTGGAAAGGGCCTATAATGATACTGAAGGGATCACCGCTCGATTCAACATGAATATTCTTGAACGGATCAACCGTGAACTGGATGGAAATTTTGATACGGGCTTGTTCAGTTATAAAAGCTACTGGCATCATGGTGAAGGTGCAATAAAAAGTTACCTGGTAAGCCGTATAAGCCAGGAGGTGCATATTGGGGCATTGCCAATGACATGTACCTTTGAAGCGGGGGAGGCTGTGCACACTGAATCATCATACAAGTTTACCGAAAAGCAGATTCTCAGCCTGGCAGAAAGCACGGGCTTCACGGTTGAGAATGTTTTATATGACAGCCGATGGTATTTCGCTGATTGCCTGTGGACAGCATAAGGCCCATATTTTTTTGAAATCAACCGTCATGATTGATACGTTTTTTTTCAGAATCACATAAATATTATAGTTGATAAATGCAGAAGTGGTATATTATTGTCGTTTCCCTGAACGGGGGGGGTGATATCTAAACTATAATTCTGATTATTTCTGAATAAATAGAAGCTGCGCTATAAATATAATTGACAATATTCCCGTATAACATAGGGATATCTTTCTCTTTGCGCAGCAGATAATCCCCAGGGCATTGTCCCGGCGCGATGTGATTTTAAAGTGCATACACACACCCTGGTGTAGGTGATATTAAGTATAATGAGGTGGTGCCATGGAGGGGTTGGGTACACACATAATAGCGGAACTCTTCGACTGTAACGAGTTTCACATCAATGATATTCAAAAGGTTGAGGAGGTATTGACGGCCGCTGCCGAACTCTCTAATGCCACTATCGTTAAACCTTTCTTTCACAAATTTTCGCCTTATGGAATAAGTGGTGTGGTGGTGATTGCAGAATCGCATATAACCATTCACACATGGCCTGAGCATAGTTACGCGGCGGTAGACGTGTTTACCTGTGGTGAGCAAAATTACCGTATCGCTATTGATTATATCACAGAAAAGCTTGAGGCTGAACGCTGTTCCATCTACCAGTTTCAGCGAGGCATGCTGGAACGTGATGAATCACTCAAGGGAATTCTAGTGCCACCGGAGGTGGAGAATGTCAACTTTGTTGAATAAAAATGAAATATTGCAGAATGTTCCATCAGAAGAACGGTTTGATGAACTTGGCGCATGGGGGCTTTACTGCAGTATCGATATTCATAACTGTGATCCCGAAATTATTCGGGACGGAGAGATGATACGTCAGTACGTGGTGCAGTTATGCGACCTGATCGAGATGAAACGATTCGGTGAGACACAGGTAGTGCATTTTGGTGAAGATGAACGGGTAGCAGGATATTCGATGGTACAGCTTATCGAAACATCGTTGATCTCGGGTCACTTTGCCAATCTTACCAATACGGCGTATATTGATGTGTTCAGCTGCAAATATTATGATCCTGATGTGGCGGCTCATTTTTCATTGAGTTATTTCAGGGGAACCGATTATAATATCAATGTGGCCATGAGGAAGTAGACCCGGTATTGTTTAAAATTAACTTTAAATGTATCGGCATAAAATGGCATTGATATGCCAGCGGGCATATCACAGTCTGAAAGTACTTCTATCGGGGGCCCGAAGCCCCCGATAGTATTATACAGGCAGAGGTGATGTACTATGGCAATTGAGTCTAACCTGTGGTTTGAAGAAATACTGGAAATGCAGGCCGGCAGAACCATGAAGATCAAGATAGAGGATCTCGTTGAGGCATACGATTCGAAATTTCAGCGTATTGAAGTATATAAAACAAGACCTTTCGGCAAGATGCTGGTGCTTGACGGGGTGATAATGCTTACCGAGTGGGACGAGTGCGGTTACCATGAGATGCTTGCCCATGTGCCCATGTTTGCCCATCCCCGTCCTGAGAACATTTGTATAATCGGGGGAGGTGACGGCGGCACAATGAAAGAGGTGCTGAAACATAAAACCGTGAAAACCGTTGATATATGCGAAATAGACGGTGACGTGATCCGCCTCTCGCAAAAACATTTTCCAGAACTTGCCTCGTCATTCGATGACAGCAGGGTAACGGTGCATACCGCCGATGGCGCGAAATTCGTTGCCGAGAATAAGAACGCCTTTGATATCATTCTTGTTGATTCATCCGATCCTATTGGGCCAGCTGAAGTGCTTTTCTCTGAAGAGTTTTACATGGATATGAAAGAGGCCCTGAGGGAAGACGGCATTGCCGTTACTCAGTCAGAGTCATTCTTTTACCATGAAAGCATAGTGGCAAAATTGACAGGCTTTGCCAAAAAGCATTACGCCGCTCCGTCATATTATTACACCATGGTGCCTACCTATCCAAGCGGCATGATCGGCTTTACCTTCTGCTCGAAGAAATACGACGGCCTGAAGGATTTCGATGACACCCGTACGGCATCGATGCAGGATTCACTGAACTACTACAACCCCGACATCCACCGCGGCGCCTTCGCCCTCCCGCAATTCGTTCGCCGTAAAATTAACTTCTGATCTTTTTTTTCACCACAGAGGTAAAGTGGTGACGGGTAACGGGTGACGGGTGACGGGTTAAGTCCAGTGTTAGGTATATTATTTCTTAGCTTGCATAATCTTAATTATAAGATGGCCGCGTCGCTCCGGTAAAACGATACTCATGGCCAGGAAAAGTCTGATCATCTATTAAA
>JAGYNX010000247.1 GCA_018399855.1 Spirochaetota bacterium | reverse complement strand
GTAGCACCGTAGATGGCATGATGGGCGGAGGGCTGAAATGCTGACGTGGAGCAGACGTTCAGCACCCTGCCGCTGCCCCGCTGCACCATGTCCTCCAGGAAAAGGCGCATCAGCATCATACATGCACGGGCATTCACCATAAAAAGCCTGTCCTGTTCATCCAGTCCCAGTTCATGGAAGTTCCCGTACAGCATCAAGCCGGCATTGTTTACCAGTACATCCACCTGCTTCACCAGGGCTCTGACCCCCTCGTATGCCTGACGCGGACCTTCCGGCAGGGACAGGTCCGCCGTAAACCATGGGGCTCTGACCCCGGTTATATCCTCCAGCCGGGCTGATACTTTCCGCAGGTCATCCTCACCATCCGGATGGGAATGCAGCACGCAAAACGCACCAAGCCGTGCGCATTCCAGTGCCAGTTCCCGACCGATACCGGATGATGAACCGGTGATGAAAACATTCTTTCCTTCCAGGCTGTACATATGTCAGCATTTCTCCAGTATATGCACGCACATGGCGGCCTCTTCCACGCCGATGTTGCCCCCTCCGTTCTCCGCCAGGCCCATGCGTGCCCCTGCAACCTGGCGTTTCCCGGCATCTCCCCGCAGCTGCTCAACCAGTTCGTGTACCTGGGCAAGCCCCGAGGCCCCGATAGGATGCCCCCGACACTCCAGGCCGCCGCTGGTGTTGATAGGCTTCTCACCGCCAAGCCTGGTGGCCCCCGAGAGGGCATAGGGTCCCCCTTCTCCCTCCGAGCAGAACCCCATCACCTCGCATTGATGCAGTTCTCCCCAGGAGGTGGCATCGTGAAGTTCGGCAAGGTCTATGTCCTCCGGCCCTGCCCCTGCCTCCTGGTAGGCCTGCATTGACAATCGCTTCCCGATATCTTCACCATCGAGATCCCGGTCGCTGCCCTGGCCCAGCACCGAGGCCCGTATCTTTACCGGCCGGGCCCCCTTCAGTTTTTTCAAAAAGGAGTCAGAGCATATAATGGCTGCCGCGGCCCCATCCCCGATGGGGGCGCACATGGGACGGGTAAGTGGCCATGCCACCTCTTTCTCTGCCAGCACCTCTTCGGCCGTCATGGTATTCTGGTACTGCGACATGGGATTCAGGGAGCCGTGAAAATGGTTCTTGGCGCAGATCTCTGCAAGCTGCTGTTGGGTGGAGCCGTACCGGTCCATGTGCCAGCGGGCCCCCATGGCGTAGGCATCCATGAAAATGCTTCTCCCCTGACCGGGCTCTGACCCCTCCTGCCCGGGTATCTTGATCTTGAAGGTTTTTCCCACGTCCATGATCATCTGTATGTGTTTCTCGAAGTTCTCCACGTCCATGCACGAGGCATAGGCTCCCATGGACACCCCCTTGTTCTCATGGGTAATCTTTTCAGAGCCCACCGCGATGGCCACGTCAAACATGCCTGCACGGATACTGGTGTATGCCAGGTGCAGGGCTGTCGATGCCCCCGCACAGGCGTTCTCAACATTAGTCACCGGTATGCGGTCAATCCCCATGTTGCGAAATACCACCTGCCCCCGTATGGAATGCTGGTTGGTAAACATGCCCCAGAAAGTATTGGAAAAATACGCGGCCTGCAGCTGTTCCTTTTCAATGCCGGCATCAGCCAGTGCCCTGTTGATGGCCTCCTCTGCCATACCCCGCACGCTGCCGTCTGGGTACTTATTGAACCTGATCA
Organism: Spirochaetota bacterium; assembly: GCA_018399855.1. Lineage (GTDB taxonomy): Bacteria > Spirochaetota > UBA4802 > UBA4802 > UB4802 > M55B154. The sequence continues at coordinate 1,883 of JAGYNX010000247.1, read as the reverse complement.
TCCCCGAGCCGATTATGTAGACATTCTGCATTTACTCATCCTCCCCGTTCAGTATCATGTTGCCGGCAGTTATTGAGAGGGTATCGTTTGATCCGTCCTCTATCATACCCGCCCGTGCGTCACGAAAAATCTTCTCGATGGGGTACTCCCTGCTCAGGCCGTACCCGCCGAATATCTGTATCACATCGCTTGCCACCTGGAAGGCAACCTCGGTGCAATGCACCTTCGCCGCGATAGAATATTTCGCATCGGGCGGGGTGGTATTCATGTTGTATATCATGGCTGCACGTGACAGGGCCCGGGCTGATTCGATCTTCACGAAAAGGTCGAAGATCTTCTTCTGTACCCACTGGTGCTCGCACAGCCTGCGTCCTCCCTGAATACGTTCTTTGCTGTACTGCACCGCCAGGTCGTATGCTGCCTGGGCAACACCGGTGAAATAGGCACCCATGGTGGCGTTGGCGTGGGCCAGGGTAAGCTCGGTGAACATCTCGTAGCTTTCCGGGTCGATGATCATCTGGTTATCAGGCACCTCAACCCCGTCAAAGAATATCTCACCCTGGGGCAGTTCACGCTGTCCCATCTTGTCAAGGGGCTTTCCCCTGGTCACGCCGGGCTGGTCAAGGTCGATAAGGCATATGCCCCCGCCCGACATCCCCATGGAGGGATCAAGGTTAACGAACAGTGCGCAGTCAGAAGCCACCGGGCCGTTGGACACCCAGGCTGACTTCTGGCCGCTTACCACCCAGTAGCCGTCCTTCTTCGTAGCCCGTACCTGCTGGGTAACACCGGCGTCCCTGAAGAAGCTGGTACGGGGCATCAGGTTGTCAGAGCCGTGATCAGGCTCGGTGATCCCCCAGCAGCTCATGATGCTTGCATCTGTACATTGCACGTAGGGAAGAACAAACCGGTCAATGAGGGCGTCATCTCCCATCATGGTGGCGTAAAACGCCGAGAAGGTGCTGCATCCCAGTGACACGGCAAAACCCACGCTGCCGTAGGCCAGCTCTTCCCAGAATATGTGATTGGCCATGGGGTCAAGCCCCATGCCGCCGTACTCGTCGGTGATAAGTGCCGTGTGGTAGCCCTGCTGGTACATCTGTGCCATCACCTTCCAGAACAGCGATCCCGGTGCCACCACCTCTTCCGGCGTCATTCGGTCAAGTTCGATAGATGCGGGGCGCAGCACGTTCACCGCGAATTTATGTATGTTCTCCTTGAGGGCCAGGTGTTCATCGGTCAACTCTATGTCAAGTTCCGTGTATGTTGCCTGCATGGTATCCTCCGGTTTTATTTATAATCCTCGAATTTATGAATATCACCTTCTCCCTTCTGGAAGTCCTCTTTCAGTACACGGGCAAGGGGTTTCTCTGTGAGGGTCTTGGGAATGTCGTGTACCAGCTGCAGCCATGAGGGGATGAAGTTTGCCTCAAGCTTTTCTTTGCACATGGCGTAAATGGATGCGGGATCGATCTTCTTCCCGGTAAAGGGGGACAGTGCCATCACCAGGTCACTTTCCCCGGGAGCCCCCGATAAGGCCGGGATACCGTAGACACACACCTCGCTCACGTCCGGATGCTGACCGATTACCGTTTCAATGTACTCTGGCTGAATGAAATCTCCAGACCGGCGAAGCTCTGACCCCTTGCGGTAATCGAAGAAATACCAGCCCTTCTCGTCCCGGTGCACCATGTCCCCGGTGCGCAGCCAGCCGCCGCGGGTCTTCTCCTCTGACTCCTCCGGCTTTCCGAGGTAATCCACCTTTGTCTCTCCCTTTAGCAGCCTGCAGATGAGTTCACCTGTTTCGCCGGGAGCCACCTGCTGATCCTCGTCGTCTACGATTTTAAATTCCATTACCCCCGGCACCGGTTTACCGAAAGACC
>JAGYNX010000246.1 GCA_018399855.1 Spirochaetota bacterium | reverse complement strand
GATATGGATGAACATTTTTTCGACGATGGGGAGAAGGTCTTTGAAGAGGTTCCCATCAACCAGGAATATATAGTTCCCACCCACTTTCTTAATTCAACTGAATCAACTGATGAAACAAGCTGGAAAACTGAAATTCTGAGAAATTCGGACCTCCTGGTCAATACCCTGAAAGAATTCGGCATTGAATCACGTGTTCTTACCGTGAACAGGGGACCGGTGATTTCACTATACGAGATGCAGATCGCACCCGGGATAAAGGTGAACCGTATTGTGGGGTTGGCAGATGACATTACCATGGCCCTTGCCGCCTCACGGGTTCGAATCGTCGCACCCATCCCCGGGAAGAAGGCCATAGGTGTTGAAGTTCCCAATATAAAAAGGGAAGTGGTTACACTTGGGGATATCGTTAAATCACCGGAATATAACTCAAAAACAGGAAAACTAAAAGTTGCACTTGGCAAGGATATCCTTGGAAAACCGGTGATCATGGACCTGAAACAGCTGCCCCACCTGCTGATTGCAGGTGCAACGGGCTCGGGTAAATCGGTATGCGTGAATTCCATCATTACCAGCCTGGTGTATAACTACGATCCAAATTTTGTACGGTTTATACTGGTTGATCCAAAGATGGTTGAATTACAGTTATATAACGGTATTCCACATCTGCTGACGCCGGTTATAACCGATCCGGGGCTGGCTCCCAAGGCATTGAAATGGGCAATGTATGAGATGGAGCGACGGTATTACCTTCTTTCGGAGATGAATACCAGGGATATCGACCGGTACAATGAAAAGGCCGTAAAGAAAGGGGCGGACGTCGAAATACTGCCCTACATCGTGGTTATAATGGATGAACTTGCCGACCTGATGATGGTGTCAGCAAAAGAGATAGAAGGATTTATCACCCGTATCGCCCAGAAGGCACGGGCGGTAGGGATACACCTGGTTCTTGCCACGCAGAGGCCTTCGGTGGATGTTATTACTGGAATCATCAAGGCAAACTTTCCGGCCAGGGTTGCATTCCAGGTGGCGCAGAAAACGGATTCCCGAACCATCATTGATCAGAACGGGGCCGAAAAGCTGCTGGGCAGGGGGGATATGCTGTACCAGTCTCCCATGAGCTCTTTTCCCGTTCGAATACAGGGAGCATATATCTCGGAAGATGAGATCATGTCGGTGGTAGAGCATCTCCAGTCCATGGGAACTCCTAACTATATCGACATAGAAGGGTTTTTATTTGAAGCGGCACGTGAAGAAGATTCACAGGAAGAGGACGAACTCTTCATGGAAGCGCTGAAGATAATTGAAGAGACCAGGAAAGCGTCAGCCTCTTACCTGCAAAGACGGCTTTCCATAGGGTATAACCGTGCGGCCCGGATCATCGAGCGAATGGAAGACCTTGACTATATCGGACCTCAACAGGGAAGCAAGCCACGGGAAGTTCTTATTTAGTGGTTATACCATCTTCGTCAAGTAATAATATCTCCCACATAAATCCTTGTTGACATTTAAGTTAATTGGATTATCCACATTATCATGATTATTCTGAGTCGTGTTGACAACAGGAGGGAAAAGTGAGCGCTGTTAAGATCATGCCGTGCCTTGATATGAAAAACGGACGGGTTGTGAAAGGTGTGCATTTCGTTGATATAAAGGACGCAGGTGACCCGGTGGGAAACGCGGCCTTTTACCAGGAAGAGGGTGCCGATGAGCTGGCCATGCTGGATATCGCGGCAACCCTTGAGAACCGCAAAACCATGCTTGAGTGGGTGAAGAACGTGTCATCGGTAATTTCGATTCCATTAACGGTGGGTGGCGGTATTGGCAGCCTTCCTGATATTGAAGAGGTGTTGAATGCGGGTGCAGACAAGGTATCCATGAACAGTGCCGCAGTAAAGGATCCGCAGCTGGTAGCCAGTGCTGTCGAACGATTCGGTAAGGACAAGGTAACGGTTGCCGTTGATGGCAAGAGGAATGTCCATATGTCATCCGGTTTCGAACTTGTGGTATCCGGTGGAACCAGGCCCGTGGGTAAGGATGCGGTGGCATGGGCAAGGGAGTGTCAGGACCTTGGTGCAGGCGCTATTTTACCTACAAGTATGGACGGGGACGGAACAAAGCAGGGGTATGACCTGGATTTTACGAAAGCCATCACCGATGCGGTGACAGTCCCCGTGATCGCATCAGGTGGAGCCGGAACCCTGGAACATTTTTACGAAGCAGTGGTAAAAGGCGGTGCCGAAATTCTCCTGGCCGCATCAGTATTCCACTTCCGCATTCTCAGCATCAGGGAGGTGAAGGAGTACCTGAAGGACAGGGGACTGGAGGTAAACCTGTAGGCAGTCTGTCTTGCCTGTCAATTTCCCTAATTGATGTTTATTCTATTATGCTGATTATTTTTTTATTGCCTTTTTGATTTCATTTGGTAGTCTTATGTAATGTAGAATCCCATTCGGTGGCACGGCCGGATAATTTCATAGTGGATGAGGGTATCGCCATGAAAAAACGAGTGGCCTTTCTTTTAGTAGTTTTCTCCCTTTTGTTCGCTTCCGAAGCTTTCGCGAAAAAAGTTATCGGGGTGTCCGCCTTTACCAATCTTACGAAGGATAACAATATAACATGGCTGGAGATCGGTATCGCCGATTCGGTTTCTTATAAGCTGAGAAACGTTGCCGAATATATCGTGGTTGATCGGACAAACGTTGACAAACTTATGAAGGAGGTGGCCCTGGGCCAGACCGGTGTTATAGACGAAGCCTCTGCCAAGGAAGCCGGGAAAGCGCTGGGTGCCGACCTTATCGTGGTTGGGAATTTCCAGAAATTCGGCAACCAGGTTCGTATATCCGCCAGGATCGTTGAAGTTGAGAGCCACAAGGTGTTAAAACAGGTGCAGGCCACCGGCATACTGGACCAGATATTCGATCTTCAGGACCAGATCGCGTTGAAAATTATCAACGAAACCAATGTGTCCATTACCTCCTCGGTTAAGGAACGAATAAAGAACAATGCTACCAGGAACCTGTCCGCGTATGAATATTTCGTGAAAGGACAAAAATTTCTACTGTTTCAGCTCAATTACCTTGAGGCCATAAAGATGTATAATAAGGCCATTTCAATAGATAAAAATTACAGCCTGGCATATGCAGGGCTGGGGAAAGCGTATTCACTGCGATCATGGGAGCTTCGCAATTACTACAATCAGAATGACCCCTCCCTTGTGGAAAAATCTTACCGGAACAGTAAAAAGGCGCTGGAAATAGATCCAAATCTTGACGAGGCGCATGTGTCACTTGCCAGGTATTACCAGGAAGTTGATCAGAAAAAAGTTCCCAACAAGTGGAAACTTTGTGAACAGTCTGCCAGGAGGGCCATTGAGATCAATCCCAACAATTCGGAGGCATATTTCATTCTCAGCAAGGTGTTTGCCTACGATGATAATAAGGAAGAACAGTATTTACTTGAAACGATTGAGAGAAACAAGTTTTTCACGGATGCCCATAACAACCTGGGTGTAATATATCTGAATCGTGGTAATCTGGATAATGCCCTGAAATACTTCAAAAACGCCGTGGACATCGACCCCGAATACAAGGTGGGATACATGAACCA
>JAGYNX010000245.1 GCA_018399855.1 Spirochaetota bacterium | reverse complement strand
ACAGCGATCCCCTGCCCTATGACCGGGAGCTTGTACGGGCCATGAAGGTGATAGGTGAGTTGTTTGATCTTTAAAGTTAATTCTTTTTCAAGAGGCCTTTTTTCTTAAGAAATTCTTCGGCCACCAGCCTGGATGGTTTTCCAAGTGCGTCTACCTGGTAGTTGAGTATCTGCATGGTTTCGTTGTCGAGGATGGTGGCAACGGGGTTGAGAATTTGTGGGATCTCGGGGTATTTTTCAATGGCTTCAAGATGGGTGACCACGCACAGTGTATAAATGGGAAAGAATTTTTTATCGTCCGTCAGCACTTTTAGATTGTATTTTTTCAGCTTGCCGTCGGTGGCATATACCATGGCAACGTCTATCTGGCCCCTGCTGATTGATTCGAAACTGAGACCGATATCCATGGTCTTGATGTTTGCTTCGTCGATGTTCATGTTGTAATGAGCAAGCATCTTCTTGAAGCCGTCGGGTCGGTGATAGAACTCGTGTGCGATGCCGAAGACCACGTCTTCATCGTGGGTGTTGACGTAGCGGGCAAGGCTTGAGAGGGTGGTGCCGTACTTTTGTGCTGCATGGGATGGTATGGCAAGGGCGTAGGTGTTGTTTACACCGGTCATCTGAAGCCAGACCAGGCCGTGCTTTTCAAGGTCTTCCTGTTTTACCAGCCGGTAGAGTTTTTTGGGGTCGGTCACTTTTTCTTCGTGATGGTGAAAGAGTGTCCACGCGGTGCCGGTGTACTCGGCGTACATATCCAGCTGGCGGGTGAGCAGCCCCTGCCTGGCGATCATGCTGCCCACGCCGAATCGTTCCTGTACCCGAAACCCCTGTTCTTCAAGAAGCATGGTGATAATATTTCCGATTATATACTGCTCGGTGAAACTCTTGGAGCCCACCGTGATTACCTTATCTTTGCCCGGCCCGCCGCACCCGGCCATGGCGGCAGCGATGAGGAAGGTAAGGAGTACTATGATAATCCTTTTCATTTCAGCCCTCCGGGTAGTATGATATTTTCCAGCATCTGCAGCAGGTAGTCTATGGCGATTGCCATGATGGCAGTGAGGATGGCGCCGGTTAATATGATGTCGGGGCGGTAGAGTTTCAGTCCCATGAAGATGAGGTCGCCAAGTCCGCCGCCGCCGATGAATGAGGCCACGGTAGCGGTGCCGATATTGATGGTGGCGGCGCTGCGGATTCCAGCCATGATGACGGGAAGACTCATGGGGATGCGTATTTTCCACAGCAGCTGGTTTTGGGTGAGGCCCAGCCCCCGTCCTGCCTCGATAACTTTTGGGGGTACGCTGAGCAAGCCGGATGATGCGTTAAACAGTATGGGTACTATGCTGTAAAGTATCAGCGCGATGATGGAGGGGGCGGCGCCGATCCCAACGAATATAAAGGCGAGGGCGACGATGGCAAGGGGGGGGACCGCCTGGGCGGCACTGGTTATGGAGACCACCATGTTTCCCTTTTTTTCGTTGCCGGGGGCGGTAACGTATATGGCCAGGCTGATGCCGGTAAGAATGGCAAAGAACATGGAAACGGCGAAAAGCACAAAATGCTGGCCGAAGAGCAGCAGTACCTGGGGGGTGTTATCGGTGATATAGTGAATGACGTCCATGGCTACTCCCTGTTGGCCGCGTTAAAAAGATTTCCCAGCGTGACAACGCCAAGCAGTTTTCGCTTGCGGGTTACCACGGGGATGACCTTCTCACCTGTCTGCAGCATCTTTGATAGGGTTTCGTTAAGATTCATGTTGGGGTCAACTACCCACGGGTCGTCTACCTTCTTCAGCCGCCTGCTTTTGTCTTTCCTGGTTTCCAGGTAATAGCGTCCCATGAGAGTGCCGTTGTCATCCTGTATGAATACCGATGAGGCCGGGTTTTCTTCTGCCATGGCACGGGCTTCTTCATGGGTGGTGCCGGGTGTGATGGTAATGTACCCGTGGTTTTGCAAGAGCTCACGTGTCTTGATGAGGGACAGGGCCTTTACGTTTCTGTCGTGTCCCAGCAGTTCTTCGACGAATTCGTCGGCGGGATCGGTGAGAATGATGTCGGGGGTGTCATACTGTACCAGGTTGCCCCGGTCCATGATGGCTATTTTGTCTCCCAGCTTTATCGCCTCGTTTATATCGTGGGTTACGAATATTATGGTTTTTTTGATCTCTTCCTGTATCTCCAGGAGGACGTCCTGAAGGGTGAGGCGGTTTATGGGATCGATGGCGCCGAAGGGTTCGTCCATGAGCAGGATATCGGGATCGGCGGCAAGGGCCCGGGCCAGTCCCACACGCTGGCGTTCTCCGCCGGAGAGCTGGGAGGGATACTTGTTGCTGTAAGTTTCGTTCAGGGTTACCAGGTCGAGCAGTTCGTATACCCGGTTCTGTATTCTTGTGTTGTCCCACCTGAGCAGGCGGGGCACCACGGCGATGTTGTCGTATACCGTGTAATGGGGAAAGAGGCCTGTTTCCTGTATCACGTAGCCGATGCTTCTTCTGAGTTCTACCAGGTTGTAGTCAAAGATGCTTTTTCCGTCGAGCTTGATCTCGCCATTGTCGGGATCGATCAGGCGGTTTATCATTTTCATGGTGGTGGTTTTTCCGCACCCGGAGGGTCCGATAATCACCGATATGGAGCCGTGCTCAAAGTCAACGGACAGGTTGTTTACTGCCGCGGTTTTCTCGAAATATTTTGAAACGCTGCTGAATGTTATCATGTCGCGGTTCCTTTTTGTGTTTCCATGGTTAGCCCACGCGGGGTTATCAGCCGTTCAAGCCGCATGAGGGCATAGTTGATGCTGATGCCCAGTATTGAAATTATCAGCGCCCCGGTTAATACCATGGGCAGGTTTGACCTGCTGATCCCCGAGAAGATGAAGTATCCCATGCCCCCCGCCGCCACCAGGAATGCGAAGGTGGCCACGCTTACCCCCAGCACCATGGCGTTTCGTATGCCTGCCATGATGACAGGTATGGAGAGGGGGGCCTTGATTTTCAGTAATATCTGCAGGGGGGAGAGACCCATTCCCCGTGCCGCTTCGATGATGGCAGGATCCACCTCGTTTAAGGCGGTACTTGTATTTCGTATTATGGGCAGCAGTGAATAAATGGTTATGGCAAACACCGCGGGGGTTATCCCCAGTCCCAGGTTAAAGGGGGCAAGGAGTACCACCATGATGCCGAACAGGGCAAGGCTTGGAATGGTCATGATGATACCCGCAATGGCGATCACCACCCGGGAGAGCCGGGGCCTGTTTGAAATCAGGAATCCAGTGGTGACGCCCAATACCACCGCGAAGGGTATACTGTAGAGTATTATCTCGATATGACGTATGGTTTCCCAGAAGAGGGTGTCATAGTAGTATGTGAAGAATGTGATTATATCCATAATCTTGTATTGCGCGAATTGTGTATTGCGTAATATGAAACGGGGGATTTTACTAAATCAAGGACTTTTTCCTTTTGAATACCTCTTTCTTTTCTTCGCGCCCTTCGTGAATTCTGTGGCTTTGCGGTGATCCTTTAACATTACTTTCTCTGTACCTCTGAGACTCTGTGGTGATCCTTTATTCTTTTGTATTGTTCTATGAGTAGAAGCGACTTGAGGTGTGCTCTTGTTCTCGTGCCG
>JAGYNX010000244.1 GCA_018399855.1 Spirochaetota bacterium | reverse complement strand
CGTACCCGTTTCCGTAATTGGTTGAACCTTTAAGTATTTTAGCGCATATATAAAAAAGATACCAACATTAATATGAATATTTGCAGTGTTTACTGTCAATAATATATTTTTCATATGGTAGTTTGATGGTATTCCTGTTTCGATAATCATGCCATAAACTTTTTAATGGATAAATATATGAAAATAATAATGATTATGACGTACTCTCTAATATTAGCGATCTCTATCATTTCCGGATGCGCGCACACGGGTAAGGCACCCGGTTCCGAATGTATGGAGAACTGTTATTATGCCAGGCTGGACTGCATTGAATCATGCCAGTCAAATACGGCGCATGTGACATATGGATGGAAAAAAACCGGCAAGGGATTTACCAGCGGGATTGTGAACTGTACAGGCCGATGTGAAGAAAAATATGAAAAGTGTATGGCTATTTGTAAAAATGAGTGACTAAATATTTCTTGACTTTCTGGCTACACAGGTTAGTTCACATGAAGACAATAAACAAAAGGCATGAAATTAATGATAGAAATATTACAGCAGGTTAGCGGCTTAATCTGGGGTATTCCTCTTATCGTACTCTTACTGGGTACGGGTGTGTATTTAACATTTCTATTGAAGGGACTGCAGTTCAGAACGTTATTATCATCACTGAATCTCGCCCTGATAAAACGTAAAGAGAGCGGCGAGCATTCCGGTGATATCACCCATTTCCAGGCTCTCATGACAGCCCTTGCCGCCACGGTAGGTACCGGTAACATGGCTGGTGTGGCGTCTGCAATAGCAGCTGGTGGGCCGGGTGCACTTTTCTGGATGTGGGTAACCGGTTTTTTCGGAATGGCAACAAAATACAGTGAGGCGGTGCTTGCGGTGAAATACCGCCAGGTTGACAAACTGGGCACAATGAGTGGCGGCCCCATGTATTACATCGAGAAGGGACTGAAGCAGAAATGGCTGGCCAGGCTTTTCGCGGTATTTGCAGCATGCGCGGCATTTGGAATAGGCAACATGGTTCAGTCAAATTCAGTTGCAGATGCCCTGCATGCCACAACAGGTGCACCACACTGGGTTTCAGGGGGCGTACTGTTTGTGTTCACCACACTGGTTATCATGGGTGGTATAAAAAGTATTGCACGGGCAACGTCATTCATTGTTCCCGTGATGATAGTTTTCTATATGATTGGTGGTATTGTAATACTTATTCTATTTTATGACCGTATTCCAGGGGCGTTTAATCTTATTTTCCATCATGCGTTTAATCCTACTGCCGCGGCCGGTGGCTTTCTTGGGGCAACTGTTAAGATGTCGGTGCAGATGGGTGTTGCGCGGGGGATATTTTCAAACGAATCCGGCCTGGGAAGTTCACCCATAGCTGCCGCGGCGGCAAAAACAGATGAACCTGTGCGACAGGCACTGGTATCTATGACACAGACTTTTATTGACACAATAGTCGTATGTACATTTACCGGTCTTGTCATTCTAGTTACCGGTACATGGAATAGTGGAAAAGATGCGGCGGAACTTACCGAATTCGCCTTTAGTACCGGCCTGCCCGGCACATGGGGGGGGCTTGTGGTATCTGTAAGCCTGATCTTTTTTGCCTATTCCACAATACTTGGGTGGTCTTATTACGGGGAGAAATCAATTGAATATCTTGCCGGTGAAAGGGCATTGAAACCATACAGAATCGTATGGGTGGTAGTTGTATTTATTGGTGCCGTTGTCCACATCGATTTTGTGTGGATATTCTCAGATATCATGAATGGTCTCATGGCATTTCCCAACCTCATCGCGTTGCTGGGACTTTCATTTGTAGTACGTAGTGAAACAAAAAAGTATTTTTCTAAATATAATGCATAGTGCTGTCCGAGGGATAATGCTCTTGAGAAGAATCACTGTTCTCCTTTCCATCCTGTCGTTGTGTTCAACTCTATCATGTCTCGACTTCGAGGCGGTAAGAGATCCGGGCACACTGTATGTGCACCTGGGGGCAGAACCAGGCCATTTAAATCCAGTGACATCAACAGAGGCAGTGGCAAGTTCAATTAACCAGCATGTGTATGAAACCCTTGTTGATCGGGATTATGATACACTGGAGATCATACCGCAGCTTGCTTCAGGCTGGAAGGTGGAACCCAACCATCTTACGTATACATTTTACCTGAAAAAAGGGGTATACTGGAGTGATGGTGTGGAATTTACCGCTGATGACGTGGTGTATTCTTTTAAAAAAGTAAAAGATCCAAAGGTTGCCAATGGACCGTTAAAGGTTTATTATATTGACGTAAAGAATTGCCGAAAGCTTGGCAAATATACTGTTCAATTCGAATATTCAAAACCCTATTTTCTTGGCCTGGAGATATGCGGATCAATACCTGTTGTGCCCAAACATATCTTTGATGATGGTACCGATTTTAATACACATGAAAATAATCGAAAACCAGTTGGAACAGGTCCATACGCATTCAGCAGATGGGACACCGGCAAACGTATAGTACTCGAAGCTAATGACCGCTGGAGAGGAAAAAAACCCGATATCGATAAGGTCGTATATAAGATAGTTTCCGAATCAAACGTAGCCCTTCAGATGCTGAAAAAAGGTGAACTGGATATGATGTCTGTTCGCTCGATACAATGGGTACGGCAGACTAATACCGAAAAGTTTAAAAATAATTTCTACAAGCTCCAATACTTCCAGCCAAGTTACAACTTTATTGGGTGGAACGCCAGGCAATCATATTTCAATGATAACCGTGTAAGAACCGCCCTCACACATCTAATAAACCGCAAAGCTATTCTTGATAAACTTTTATTCGGTCTTGGCAAAATTGTAACAGGTAATTTCTATATATATGATAAGTACTATAATCATTCAATTGAACCTTACGATTATGATCCGGGAAAGGGAAGAGAACTGTTGGAAAAAGCCGGATGGATTGACACTGATAATGATGGAATTCTTGATAAGAATGGTAAAAAGTTCTCATTCGTATTTACAATTTCAGCCGGCAGCAAGTTTGCCGAGCGACTGGCAACCATAGTAAAAGAAGACTTAAAGAAGGCCGGCATCCAGATGGAGATTAACCGGTATGAATGGGCGGTATTCGTGAAAAAACTACACGAGCGGGATTTCGATGCAGTCACCCTTGCGTGGTCACTCTCCTGGGAAGGTGATCCCTACCAGTTGTGGCATTCATCACAGGTCAAAGAAGGCTCCAATTTCTGCGGGTTCAGCAACAGTGAGGCTGACCGTATCATAGTACACGCCCGACGGGAATTTAACGAGAAAAAGAGAATCAGGATGTACCGGCGATTTCACGAAATTATTCATGAAGAGCAGCCATACACTTTTCTCTATTGCAATCCCGCGCTGGTGGTGGTAAGCAAGCGATTTGATAACGTAGTAGTTCACAAGCGTGGTTTGAATTATCATGAATGGGAGTTGAAGAAAGACCAATGAAATGGTACTTACTGAAAAGATTACTGCTCATTATCCCCACATTTCTGGGAATTACATTAATTACCTATTTCATGATACGCCTTGCGCCGGGTGATTATACTACATTAAAGGCAGGTCTTCAGGGTGAACTGAGGTCCGGCTCAATAGGCCAGGAAATTCTTGA
>JAGYNX010000243.1 GCA_018399855.1 Spirochaetota bacterium | reverse complement strand
TTTCAAGGCAACCCTTACCGAAGAGAATGGAGAAGTGCGGGTGCTCTTCGACGAACCCCATACCGGTATTACCCCCGGACAGGCAGCGGTGTTCTACGACGAGAGGGGAGATATCCTTGGAGGCGGATGGATAGAGAAGAGTTTCTGAAACAGCAGTATTCGGTTTGACAGCTTCCGATGCCCCCCGTACAATCTGACCTATATTACAAAACAACCGGAACCATGAACGAGAAATTACGAATACATCAACTCCACAAATCATTCGGACCGAAAATGATATTCAGCGGTATAACACTTTCAGTGATGCCGGGTGAGATAGTCAGCGTTATCGGAAAAAGCGGAACGGGAAAATCGGTACTGCTGAAGCACCTTATCGGACTTCTCACCCCCGACAGTGGACAGATCTTCGTGGATAACCATGAACTTACCGGTGCCGATAGAAACACCCGTGAGCTCATCATCTCCAGGTTCGGGGTGCTTTTCCAGGGAGCAGCTCTCTTTGACTCCATGAACATCTATGACAACATCGCCTTCGGCATGCGGCGTCAGAATATCCACGAGGACGAGATCGCCCGCAGGGTACCGGAGATGCTTTCCCATGTCGGCCTGCGCGGAGTGGAACAAAAACTACCATCAGAACTATCCGGCGGCATGCAGAAACGGGCAGGACTTGCCCGGGCCATCGCCAGGAGACCCGAGATCATGCTCTATGATGAGCCAACCACCGGTGTTGACCCCATAACCGGTGGGGCGGTAGACCGGCTGATCCTGCATATGCGTGATGAATTTCATATGACATCAATAGTGGTAACCCATGACATGCAATCCGCCTACCGGGTGGCAGACAGGATCGTCATGCTGTATGAAGGCTCCATCATTTTTAACGGCACCCCCGGTGAAATTCGCGAAACACAAGACCCGGTTGTACGGCAATTTATAGAAGGAAGGGCCCATGGACCTGTCAGCGTTACGTAGTATATTCCTGTGCGCCCTGGTATTAATAATCGGGGTTTCATGTACCGACATCACCCCGCCCCCCGTCTACAACGGGAAGGTTGACCTGTCAGAATACCCCTGGCTCAAGAACAGGCGTATCTTCATCGACCCCGGGCACGGCGGACTATCCGAAAAAGACAGGTTTCGCCATGGCCCCGGCGGCATCACAGAAGAAGGGGTGAACCTCACCGTGGCCCGGATACTGGGTGTCATGCTTCACGGGGCCGGTTGCGTGGTAGAGCTAAGCCGAAATGCCGACATTCACGTCCCCCTCGATACCCGTACCGCCATGGCAGGGGAATTTGAACCAGACCTTTTCATAAGCATACATCATAACGGATCCCCCCGCAGGGTAGACGGGGTACAGTACCCGGCGGTTCTTTTCTGGGGTACTGCACAGGTGCGGCCTCTTAGTTACCAGCTTGCATGCCTCCTCCGTGACCAGTTCGAAAAGATCATGGATGGGGACGGGGTGGTGCTCTCTGACCTGGCCATATTCCCCGAATCAGGCACCAGGGTGCTCAGAAAGACAAAATACCTCTGCCCCGGCATCCTGGGGGAAGGTGGCTTTTTCAGCCATGAAACCCACGCCCGCCACCTGGCCGACCGGGAATACCTGGTCACCGAGGCAGAGGCATACTTCTCGGCGATTGCCGAATTCTTCAGAAGAGGAATACCTTCTGCGGAGGTGCTCATATCCTCACCCTTTGACGATAACCATCTCCTGGAAAACGCCATACACCAGCGAAAACCAGTACTCACCTTACGGCTTCTCTCGGGCCATGACAGTGCCGTTATAAAGAAGGGTTCCCTGCGGGTCACCCTTAACCGGCTCCCCGTAACCTGTAAAAAGAAATCGCCAACCGATTTCAGGGTGCATTACAGCGGCAGGCTGCCAGCCGGCTATCACACCCTGCGTTTCTCTTTTGAGAACACCCTTGGGCAGCCATCCATGGTGTTCCGTTCAACATTCTTCATCATCCCCGAAAAGGGCGAATACCAGTCCATGATACAAAAGGGTCAGAGTCTCATCAATTCAAGGGGTGGACGGGTTCGCGGACTCCGCATGCTCATGGGGGCCCTGTCACTTGGCTGCACCGATCCACTGGCAGACAAGATCACCTGGCATATCGCCCGTGGCTTTGCCATGCTGGGAATGCGTGAGGAATCCGACTACTATTACGGCAGGCTGTACCACTTTTTCCCTGAAAGTAAATACCGCAAAAAGGTACCAGGAAGGCTGCGCACCTACCGCTTCCCCGTAGACTACCGTGGACGACCGGTACCAATCACGCATGAAGACAAAACCCCACCACCGCCAGAGACAACTCGGATTTAAGAGTGGCGGGTGACGGGAATACTCAACTAACCCTGAAAAGCAATTGACAATGACTGTTTTTATGTAAACCATGAAGGGTACTGATAAAGGTATGTATGGGAATTTCAAAGCGACATATAGATACTTCTGACAGGGAATACCGGGTTGATTTTGATGCCCTCGCGGATGCCCTTGCATCAGGTATTCCACAGATGCTGTTTGCCTGTGTGCTGGGTTCTGCTGCGGAGAGTGGTATAGTAAAACCTTACAGCGACCTCGACCTTGCGGTTTACCTGGAAGGTGAGTCGTCAATGGACATGTATATAGACATCCAGGATACTTGCCGGGAGGTTGTTGGCCCGGTCCGTTGCGACCTGGGGTTTCTTAACAAGGCTGAACCAGTGTACCGTTTCGAGGCGTTAAAGGGACGGCTTCTTTTTACCAGGGATGAAAAGCTGTGGCTTGATTTTTATTCGCTCACCTGCAGGGAATATGAAACCCAGATGGTACATTACGAAAGACAACGCAAATACCGCCTGGAGGTAACAGGTGAAATATAACGGCATAATACAAAGGAAGCTTGCCCTTCTGGATACGCAGGTGCAGCGTCTGAAACAACATACCGAGGGACTTACAGAAGAAAAGTTTGTTGAGGACTGGGTGATCCGCTCAATGACTGAACGTGCAATTCAGGTATGCACGGAAATCATGATCGATATAGCCGAACGTATCATCGCCCTTGAGAAAGCGGGACCTGCCGCTACAGCCAGTGAGGCGATGGAAAAGCTGGAAATGCTTGGTGTTATCAAGTCAACTGAACCCTATCGTTCAATGGTGAGATTACGTAACCTGATCGTACATCAGTACGAGGAAATCGATCCCAAAATACTGTATTCAATTGTATCCGAAAAGCTTGACGATTTTCTCCTGTTCCGGGATGAACTGGATAGGGCGGTGTGAAATTATAAATCCTTACACTATTCACCTTCAAGCTTGCTGCCGATCCTGTTCTGGTATTCCAGTATCTCGTTTCGCAGGATATCCAGGTCGGCGATCCTGTCGTCTATGCGCCGCAGGTGCGAGGAAAGAATTTCAAGGAGGCGCCGAAGCACCGCGTCGTTGGTCTTCTGAATAGACCAGATGGATTCAAGCTCGTGCATCTCCGACAGTGTAAGCCCCAGAATTTTCAGGCGCTTGATAAGCTTCAGCCGCCTGAG
The DNA here is from genome assembly GCA_018399855.1 of Spirochaetota bacterium. Taxonomy (GTDB): domain Bacteria; phylum Spirochaetota; class UBA4802; order UBA4802; family UB4802; genus M55B154. The sequence goes on along the minus strand of JAGYNX010000243.1, from coordinate 104 downwards.
GTCTTCGTCGGTATACACACGCCGCCCGTTCTCGATCCGCTTCACGGAGTTCAAGAGGCCCAGCTCTTCGTAATACCGTATCGTTCGGGTGCTCATCTCGCACA
>JAGYNX010000242.1 GCA_018399855.1 Spirochaetota bacterium | reverse complement strand
GGGAATGACATTTTTCACTTTTCACTTAATTCCATTTATCTGCGGTTAAAAAAATTATGTAAATTGTAATTTCATAGATTATTGTTATAAAAATTATTTTCAATTCCCAAGAATCCGGAAAGACCCAGTATTTTCATTTGAAACAGGGCTGCATCAACCTGAACGACCCCCTCTCGGTCTCCCCCTTAAAAGGGGGAGAGGTGGTATGTGAACAATAATAAACTAAATTAACCTTTTCTGACTCTGTCTGACTCTGTGTACCCTGTGCCTCCGTGGTGAATCCTTTCAGATCGAAACAGTCTTCCAGAATATCGGATAAAAACGGGGGATGGTATCAACCAGTTTCCATTTCATCCCGTGGAAATACCACATGTGTATCTGCCGGTAGCAGTACATGTAATACTGGTCAACGCAGTCGGAAATGGTAATAGCGGGATCGATCTCACCATTGCTGATACCCCTGTTGTACACATCGATGATTACCGAGTAGGCGTCTTCACGGATATAGGAGGGTTCGCGCATCCAGCTGCGCAGGGGGATGGTGATAAACGCGGTTACCGCCACGCCGGGATTGTTGTCGTAATAATCGAGGGTAACCCAGAATATCTTGCGGATAATTTCTTTCGTACTTTCAAGACCCTGTATGTGCAGGTTCACCAGCCGGGCAATTTCACTTATCTTTTCATCGAGTATGGTGAACAGCAGGTCTTCCTTGGAGGTGTAGTACTTGTATATGGTGCTGGGGCTTATCCCTGATTTTTTGTAGATTTCACGGATATTTACATGGTGAAAGTCTTCCCTTGAGAAAAGCTCAAGAACGGCAGGATACAGTCGATCTTTGAGCTTCTGGGGAAGGGGCAGTCGTTCTCGTGTCGCGTTTTCCATGATGCGATGTTGAACCCCGTTTTCTTAAATTGCAAGTAGATTATTCCCGCAGGGTAACCAGGCCGTCACGTATGGCTTTCTTCCCGGAGTTGTTCAGCACGTTGAAAGGTATACTGTCCATTTCAGGATCAGGGCCGGCCAGATCAGACAGTATGCTTATACCTGTTCCCGGCAGCACCATGTCGGTGAACCTGCAGGCGATGGTCTGTATTCTTTCCGCGTCACCCGCCGCGAAGGTGTTGGTGATCTCCCTGGCGGCCAGTGCCAGTGTGGCGGTTCCCTGCAGCAAGATGCCGGGCAGCCCCACGTCGTGGGCGAACTTCACCGAGGTGTGTATGGGAAAATATATCCCGGTGCACCCGTCGTAAATGTAGGGAAGCAGGGGGTCGATATGCACGTTCTTTTCCCATCTGCCTTCTTCCTGTTCACCGGCATAACGGGGAAGGGGGGGGACGTCACTCTCGCCCCTTGCCTCTCCCTCGCATTCCACCCCCCGCATCAGCCCGCCGATATGCTCGGTAAACACCGGGGTATGGTTTTGATCGGTGGCGTCGAAACGGATGATCACGTGGGTACCCGCCCTGTGGGGGATTATGGCGGCGATTTTTCCCCTGACAGTAAGCCGGTCGTCCGGCCGCACCAGTCGGTGCAGCCGGAGATGCTCGGTGTAATGCACCTGTGTGCGTATCACCTCAACGGGGAAGGTATCAGAATCTACATACTCCCACAGCCGTTCGGTAATGGGCCAGGTGACGGCCACGCAGAACATGGGAGGGGCCATGATACCCCCGTCACGTTCATCATTCAAAAACATGGGGTTGTTGTCTCCTGTTGCCGCGGCGAAATTCATGATATCACGCCAGTTAATGGTAGTAGTGTATTCCCTCAGTGGTGTGCCCACAAAATCTGAACTCAGTTTCATGTGTTCCCCCGTGTTACTCTCCCGCAAGTGTCTTTTTCGCTTCGTTTCGAAGTGCTTCCTTGTCAATCTTCCCGTTCGGCAAGAGGGGAAGTGAGGCCTGCACAAAGAACCTCCTGGGAACCTTGTAATTGGCAAGCTTCTCACGGCACAGTTCCCTCAGGGCCTCTTCGGTGGTTTCCTTGCCCGGCTGCAGCATGATATAGGCCCATGCCACTTCCTGGTAGGTGGGATCCGGAACGGCGATGACGGCGGCAAAGAGCACCGAGTCGTTCAATTCAATAACCTCTTCGACTTCACGGGGATAAACATTCTCGCCGCCGGTCTTGAACATCTCGGTTGTTCTGCCGGTAATGTGAATGTAGCCGCGGTCATCCTTGAAGGCAACATCACCCGTATAGTACCATCCCTCACCGTCAAGCACCCGGGCGGTCTCTTCGGGCTTGTTCCAGTAGCGGGAAAACATGAATGCCCCCCGGACCGCAATCTCGCCGATCTCACCGTCGGGGAGCTCTTTCCTGTTTTTGTCGACGATCTTCAGTTCAAATGGGGGGGCGATTTTACCTGCCGTGTGCAGCAGTGTGTCAATATCGTCATCCTTCTCGGTATAGGTAACGAACCCGCATACCTCGGTGCTGCCGTAGCCGGTGATAAGTTTGGCGCCGTTTTTCTCGCATATGCCTGACAGGATATTCACCATCAGGGCGGGGGCGGCTGAACCGGCCCAGACGAAGCCTTCGATGCTGCCCATGTCTGTTTCCCAGAATTCCTTTTGCTGAAACTGCAACAGAAACATGACGGGAACCTGTCCGATAACGTTCAGTTTTTCGTTTTCCATCATTTTTATAGACTCAACAGGATCAAACCTGTCCATTAACACCAGGCAGCCCCCCGAGAGGATGCCGGCAAATCCTATCTCCACGTCGGCGGCCACGTGGTTGATGGGAAAATGAAGCAATGCCCTTTTGCCGGGTGCAAAGTAGAACTTCTCTTTCTCAATTTTAATGTTTTCGATAATGCTTCTGTGGGTATGCACCACCCCCTTGGGTTTACCGGTTGACCCCGATGTGTACATGAGTAGCGCATCGTCGGTGTCTACTGTGGTGCTGCTTCGCTCTTCAAGGAGGGAGTTCATCTGCTTACGTTCTTTGTCCACGTATTCACTGTATTGTTCGGTGCCCTCGATGGGATCCCCTATGACAAGAACTTTCTTCAGAAACGAAAACTCCTTCATAAGGGTCTTGATGTTCTCTGACAGGTCGTTGTCCATGTAGCTGCTGAGGGTGATGAGTACCGCCGGCTGGCTGTCCCCTACCTGGTAGCGCAGTTCGTCAAGGGTGAACTTGGGGTTGAGCCCCAGCCAGATGGCACCGATCTTGTTGGCTGCCATGTAGGTGACCGGAAACTCCGTGCGTGCCATTGACAGCATGGCAATACGGTCTCCCTTCTGGACACCTGCCTCCAGGAAAGCCTTTGCCGCCCGGTCTACCTGGTTCTTTGTGTCCTGCCAGGTGAGCCTGTCCTCTTCAAATACCAGGGCCTCGGCATCGGGTGTTTCATGGGCCCATTTTTCAACATAATGCCATGTGAGTGAAAGATCCTTCCACGTCATCGCGAACCTCCGTTTTTATCTGTTATGTGAACGCAATGGTGCAGGTTATGGTAGAAATGACATTCTTTATCGTAAAAAAGAACCTGTCAACATAAAAACATTGTTACGTATAACAATAAATATCGTAACAATGTTATTTTTGATGTTCCGCATTATCTCACTGTCATCCCCGAATCATCTCACTGATCATTCCCGTGTCACCACACTGTCATTCCCGCATCACCTCACTGTCATT
>JAGYNX010000241.1 GCA_018399855.1 Spirochaetota bacterium | reverse complement strand
ATACGGTCATCAAAAATGGGTTCTAACGTTTTTCCTTTTACGCCATACTTTTGCTGTATGGATATAATTTTATGTGCTTTCAATATTTTATGTATCTCAATACCATACTGTTTGGCTTGCCTGCAATTTTCTATAATGTCAATATAACGATTGATAAGAAGTTCAAGATGCCTGTGGGTCCTGTCTTCCTTGTTCTTTAAATAGTTCAAATCGTCGTTTTCGTAGATGTTTCTTGCATCCTGCAATCTCTTGTATCCGTTTTTAAGATAACTTTCAATCCTGGTTCTGTCATGAAAAAAATGGTAGTTCTCTTCCTTGTATGCTTTGACATCTTCCAGTGGATTGAAAGGTTTGTAAAAATATTTTGCAAGACCACTACCCTTGCTGTATTCTATCAGGATATCAAAAGATTCTTTTGATGTGGAATCCAGAATGTTTTTTGTACGGTTCATGTAATCCTGTGCAAAGGTATCAATCATGTCCAGTAGTTCGGCTTTAACCTTGAAAAATTTTTGATGTGAAGAGGTGAAGTTTTGCGCGTAATATTCTTCAGATGCATTTTGAAACAATGCTTTTATTTCATCGTATTTTTTCTGCTGCTCATCGGTGGCAAAATTTTCTATTATAATACGCGTGGTTCTTAGTTTATCAAGTGTGAAACGGTAATCATTTTGTGATTTCATTGATGGTGAAAGTGCTGAACTATTGCTGTATAATCCAATACACATTATCAATGAAATTATTATATATGTTATGCTTTTATGCGGCATTTTTGTACCTCTAAACACTTTTATATATATATCGACAGATTTAAATTATGTCTTTATGTGAAAATATCAATTGATTTTTATAAATTTGTATTATTGACTATGATAAAACAATGTATTGAATTAGTCATTGAATTTCCAATATAATGTATATCTGATTACACTGCAATAAGATATAATGAATTGAAAAGGTAATTGCGAAATATTCATGGTATAGATAGTGTTGTTTTAAAGTGAGAAACTTGATGGGGAGAAATATCACCAGGTATGGAACAGAAAAAAGCAAGACGTGTTTCATTCAGACAGAAGAACCCTACTAAATGCCCGGTTTGTTCAAATGAATTCTATCGTGAGGAAATGTTAACAGGTGGAGGCAGATTAATAGCGGGGAAAATTACTGATGAACTGCGAAGATTGTATGAGAAAAATGAGAAATGGGGTACCATCTATCCCCAGGCATATGTTGTTACCGTGTGTCCACGATGCCTGTATGCAGCATACCACAGGGATTTTGATTCTTTAACGCAGGAAGAAATCCAAAAAATGCAACAAACAACGAATGCGAGAAAGTCGTCAATCCAGAAATTTTTTGGTAATTTAAGCTTCGAAGATGACAGAAACCTTGAACTTGGTGCTGCGTCATATATGCTGGCGGTTGATTGTTACTCTTTCAGGAACAAGAATGCAGCACCCACATTTAAAAAAGCCGTATCCTCAATCAGGGCTGCCTGGTTATTTGATGATCTTTCGAAAAAGTACCCTGAAAGACCATATAAAAAAATATCAGATTTCTTTTATAGAAAGTCATATGGTTTTTACTTCACCTCTGTGGAACTGGTGCAAAGTGGGGATGAACCATTTGAAGCAGCAGGTCATCTTGGACCGGATACCGATAAGAACTGGGGGTACGAAGGCCTGCTGTACATGTGTGCAATTTTAACTATGAAGGTTGGCGCCAGGGAAAAGGATATCAATAAGAGGATTGAGAATTTTGAAAAGACCAAAAGATATCTAAGCAGGTTGTTTGGCATTGGCAAGGCATCCAAGTCGAAACCAGGTGCGTTGATAGATATGACACGTGATTTATATAATAAAATGAATGAAATGCTGGATGAATGGAAACAGGAACAGGAACAAACGGAAGAAACCAGGGGAAACGACGAATAGCAATTATAGTTCAGTATGACGGCCAGGAATTTAACGGGTTCCAGGTTCAGGATTCAGGGAGAACTGTTCAGGGAGAACTGGAAAAAGCTTTAAAAATTCTTCTGCGGGAGGATATCAGGATAACCGCTTCCGGGCGCACTGATACAGGTGTACATGCCCTTGGGCAGGTGGCACATTTTGATACTTCTTCAACAGTAAGCCTGAAGCGCCTCTTGATCGGCATGAATGGGATTCTTGGTAAAGACGTCGCATTAAAGAATGCGTATTATGTAGATAATGATTTTCACGCGAGATTCAGTGCTGTTTCACGCGAATACATATACCTGATACATAATCATCAGCAGAGAAGCCCGTTTATGATGTACAGGGCCATGTGGATACGTGATCAGTTGGATATTGATTACCTCAACCGTGTCGCTTCGTACCTTGTTGGTGAACATGATTTTGCATCTTTTTGTAAAGCACAGTCACAGAATGGTTCAACTACGCGGTGTATCGAAAAAGCCGAATTTACCGCAAGTGATTCACTTGTGGTCTTTACTATCAGGGGAAACGCTTTTTTGCATAATATGATTAGAATAATTATTGGAACAATTGTTGAAATGAATGTGAAAATGCAGCCTGAAGAAAATATTAAAAATATATTGGCTCAAAAAAACCGTATACATGGTGGGATAACAGCTCCACCGTATGGCCTTTACCTTAATACTATTATTTACACACCAGGTCTTGACGAGATGAATATCGAGTCAGAAAAACTCTGATCCAACTATTTGTTTCGTAACAAAAAAACATACAGGGAACCATATACTATTGTTGACATCGTGAACACCTTCACATGTGCTGGTGATATATAATTAATTATTGACATAACTTTGCACAGTTTTGATAGTACCATGACTGAATAGGGGAAATTATAATTGTAATGATGAAATACTGTAGATTCGTAATCATAGTGACACTTATTGTGTGTACGGCCTCACCACTTCTGGCGCGAAGAAAATCCCAGGACTTTTTTCTCAAACCACAGGCGGGTGTGTGGTTTGGTCCAATAACGCCGGTATATACCACCAGTGAGGATGTTGAAACAAGGCTTGGAGGGGGATTGTTTGCCCGTTACAACCTGCCCTGGGCACCATTGAAACTGGGTGTTGATGCCTCGTATCAGCATTTCAAGTCACAGGGGGTGAAAGAACTGACCCTGTGGCCGGTATACGGCAATTTGCTGTTTCGGCTTCCCATAAATCTTCCGCTGGCATTCCAGTTTAAACTGGGAGCGGGGGGGAGCTCGGTTGAAATACAACCGGAGGACCAGCAGCAATGGGACCCGTTATTCATGGTTGGTATTGAAGGATCATTTCCCGCCGGCAAGTGGGTGAATATAGGTTTGCGAATAGATTACCTGCTCATCTACGAGAAGCATATCGAGGGAGCACAGCGAAACGGGCATATTGTTAACACGGGTATTACCCTTTACCTGAATATTGGAATTTAATAAAAACGGAACTTTTATGCATAGTACATATACACATGGTATACATATAACTGCAATGCTGGTAATTCTGTTGTTTGCAGTTTTTGCAATTATCGGCTGCGGAGACCAGCCATTGTTTGACGAGATGGCAGAGAGCCGCCTGAAGGTGGTGATCAAGGGGACCTTTGAGTCGAATGATCCAAGATCACCTGACTGGTCATTTGAAATAGACGATTCTGTAAACGA
>JAGYNX010000240.1 GCA_018399855.1 Spirochaetota bacterium | reverse complement strand
GATGGGAGTGTATTCAGTTTCTGTGATTTCACCAGGTGTTCGTAGAACTCTGTGATGTATCTCAGCATGCGTAATGCCATAAACCGGTCAACCGTGGACTGGAATTCCAGGAGAATGTAGATGTATACTTCCTTTCCCTGTACCTGTACTTTGTAGATCAGGTCAGACTCTTTTTCCCTGAACTCGTCCGTGACGAAAGACGTTTCCATTCGTTCAAGTGTATTAAAGTCAAGGTTATGTACCCAGTCTTCGTTAACGAAGGAGGTCAACAGCTGCTTTACAGTTACCGGGTTGGAGAAGAAGTTTCTATAGCCGCAATCATGTATGTGTTTGTTTTTCATGGATGTTCGGTCCTTTTCTATGTCCTCATATTCCTATACGAAGAAAAAAGGGGGGACGAAAAAAAAGTGGCGGTTTTTTCTGATTTTTTTTGATTTTACTCCAGGGAAACCACATTTCTCGCGGTATGACGATCGTGTATGGCATGATGTGCAACATATATTTCGCACAGCGGCACAACGGCGAGGCGGGAGAAGTTGTTTATTTTCGTTTCGTCAGTCTATTATATCCGTTCAATTTATTCGGTTTTTTAAAGTAAGGGAATTTATATGGCTTTGTGGGTGAATACTAATAATACTCTATAATATCAATTTGTTCAAATGTTTTGCTGGTGTATTGGGTTATATCACCTTGTCAGTAATGGATATTGGTATTCTTGATTTTTCATGTAAATACGCAATTTCAAACAAAACAATAGATGAGATTACAATGATGCTTTTCCTCTTGTCAGTCTTTTTAAATTTCAAATATTGACAGGATGGCGTTGAGTATTGTATCAAATGCCGGGTGATGTCCCGAGGCTTTTTTTATTGCAATATTCAAATACATTGATATCCCGGTAGACAGGTCTAATAATTCATGGGGGCAAATATGAAAATACTGATCACCTATTTCTCGGCTACACAGAACACCGAAAAGATAGCCCGTCACACAGGGCAGACCTTCACCACGCTGGGGGCAGAAGTCACGATGCGTGATATAACCCCGCCTGAAAACAGGGTGCCGTTGAATACGAACGATTTTGATTGCGTGGTATTCGGTGCTCCCATCCATTCGTGGCGAGCGCCCCGGGTAGTGCGGGACTGGATGAATACCCTGGAAGGGAAGGGTAAGAAGGCGGCCATGTTCTTTACCTACGGGGGCTTCGGGGTGCACCCCTGTCATTACACTACACGGAAGATACTTGAAGACGCCAACTTCACCGTCGTGTCCTCGGCCGAGTTTCCTGGGGCACATACCTTCAACCTGGGAGGATGGGAGGCGGTGGCAGATCGTCCGGGAGAGCCTGATTTCGCGGTGGCTGAAGAATTCGCCCGAAAAACATACCGGCGCTTTACCGGCGAGGATACCGGTGTGCCGGGTGAATTTGAGAAAACCGCATTCACCGACGAGTTTCTAGATTCCATCGAATCGTACCGGTTCAAGGCCCTCACGCAGCTTCCCACCCGCGAGGGCAGGGAATGCACCATGTGCATGGTGTGTGGGCAGAAATGTCCAACCGGGGCCATGAACCCCGTTACCGGTGAAGCTGACAGTGATACATGCATCGCGTGCCTGGCCTGTGTGCATCACTGTCAGGAAAACGCCCTGAAAATAAACGATATGACCGGCATATGGGAGGCAAAACTTGAAATGGAAAAGCTTACCCGGGAGGATCTGGACAGGAAGCAAAGCAAAATATACCTGTAAAAATAATACATGAATGTTCTTGATTAATTATGCCTGTCTGTTATATGGTGACATATTACGAAAAGTACCCATTTCGCAGTCAACGGATCAGCCGGGATCATCCGGACGAGCCGATAAAAAAGCCATGAGCGTATTGGTTTAGCGGATGAATAATACCGAAAGATAGTTTTGTTTTAGTTATACAATTAGTCTGATTGGACGATAATAAAATATGTGCAGATTTATAAATCTGAAGATATCGCTATTCATTACAGGTGACATATGATATATTTACATTCTTTTTCAATTGGGGCTCTCATCGGTGTGGTCTTTTTTGCCATCATGGCATTCTTCTTGCTCTCGGTAAAAAACAGGTCGCAGGCAACCACTCACCTTGGCATGGCATACATTATAATGTCGGTTTTTAATTTCGGGTATGTGATATCTTCGAGTATATATCACCCCACGGCGGTATATCACCGGTGGATTACCGTTCCTACCATATTGCTTGGCATCTGTCACAGTGTACTCTTCATTTATAATTACCCGCATGAGAAGAGCCGAAAGTCGTCGCGAAATATTCTTTCTATCCTGTATTTCTTCGTTGCAGTTGTTACCCTGGTATTTATATTCGCAACACTGAAAGCGGACATTGTATATCATTTCAGGGGGCATTACTGGGACTTCGATGCCGATCAGATAAGCAAGATCGTTGCCCTGGTGATTATTGTATACCTGTTAATCTATGTTTTTCTGGGTATCTGGCGAAGCATTAGAAGTGAGAAAAAATACCGAACAGCGCTGTTGCTGCTGGTTGTAACATTCGTGTTTGCCTCAATGGTTCCCTCTATCACCAATACGTTGAGTCGTGACGGGATTATAAGCCGTGATGTATTTCAAAATTCATGGGTAGTATTCAACGTTCTGGGCTTTTTTATGGTATCGGTGGTATACATGAATAATACCGGGGAGCGAATTTCCTTCATGGGAAAGCTTATCGGTATAAGCCTGGTTATGGTGCTCATATTTCTTCAGTTCGCGGGATTTGTGTTTCTCGGGGACAAGGATGCCGCTTTCAACGAGATATACCAGAGATCAACCCATTCGGTGGTGAGAAGCGGCAACCCGGAGTATGATGCCCGTTACCTGATATCCTATAATCCTGAAAACAGAAGCTTTGACCGGCAGTTTGGGGCAGGTTCACTTGACCTGGGCAGCCTTCGTTATGAATATGACAACACTATCATGCGGCATCGAATCAGCACAATTGGAAAGGCAAACTTTGAAAGTGAACTGAACCGGGTGCTTGATAACGCCCCATTTTATTTCGCCGGATATAAGAACACTATACGGCAGTTCGCGAAGACACTTCCAGCTGAAACGGAAAATCCTACTGACAGGATTCTTGACTATACAGGCAAAATCAACAATAAGGTGATGTACTGGACTAATAAGATTCACCAGATGCCCGATGAAGGGTTTCACGATGCGTTGCATGGATTTCTTGAAAAGGAAAAAGAAGAATTCACCCCCTTCATAGAGGTTCTGCAGACCTACCTGGCAACCACTCAAAAAGAAGGTATGGCACTGAAAAAAGAGGTGCTGCATTACCTGGCGCCAATACACAGCATTGGTACAAGGTTGTATCGTTCAGCAGGCGACCAGCATATGGTAAGTTTCATGAAAATGGACACGGGTTCGGATATCCTTTATGAAGTAGGATTTCCCTATGTTCTCTACCGTGCCTATATTCATCCAACCGTAATAAGCCTTACAATTATGCTGGCAATAATCGTAATTTTCGTCCGTTTCGGTTTTCAGCTGCTGTTTGCCAATGTATTGGTCAACCCGTTGAAGTCCCTTTCACGGGGAGTGCGCGAAGTGAACGAAGGGAATCTTGACGTGCAGATCCCCGTGAAGATCGACGATGAGA
>JAGYNX010000024.1 GCA_018399855.1 Spirochaetota bacterium | reverse complement strand
ATCATGGTTAATAGTGGTATGATAGTAAATCTCGCTCATGTACGTGTACATTATGTCTATGGCCACCTTTCGCATCAACACGTCATTCCTGAGATCCTGGTAATCAAGGTATAATTTCTTGTCTTTAATCTTGCGCTTCACCAGTATTTTATCGAGGTAAGGACTCACCGCCAGGGGCTCTCCGAAGTTTATATCAATGTCAACCCCGTCCAGCAGCATGCTCCCCTCAACTTCAAGCTCTTCTTCAATACGTTCGGGAAGCTTGTCAACCAGCTTGTTAGCGATCCTGTTTATCAGGTTCACCCTTGCCCTCACGGGAAAATAGGTAATATTTATTGGCACAATATAGGTTTCCAGCTTGTTTACCTTTTCCAGTTCTTCATCAGTAATGCCAAAACGCTCCTGCAGTTCCATCAGCCGTTCGCGGTCGCCGGTTTTCCAGCAGTTTTTAAACTCCTCCCTGTAAAATTGGGCCCGCATGGCAAGGTGAGCAGCACCGGTATGCGGCGGTCTTCGAATACCGGTATTATAGATCATGTATTTTCCCTTCTCTACCAGTTTCTTGTCTTTTATCATCTGCCCTTCGGGAAAAATAATGCAGGGCATATCCCCCCGCAACAGTGACCCTATAATGGTTCTATCACGGTCAGGGTCTTTTGTGGAAACGGCCCCCATCTTCTGCATGAATGTACCGAATGCCCCCTTGAAGAAACTGTGATGGGCAAGGGCGTACACAAATTTTCCGGTTTCCTTATAAATAATATTGGGCAGAAAAAAAGTTTCCATACGGGTAAAGTGATTAACCACGAATACAACCGGCTGGTTGGGAATCCGCTCAGCATCATGTACCCGTATGTCAGCCCGTGTGAACCTGGTCAGTGTATCTATTGCCTTACCGGTTAATTTCATCAGGAAGCCGGACTTTTCCATGTAGAACTCCTCTCAGTATCGTTTATTAATATAATCATCAATTATACGGCCGTGATCAAACACTAACCCCTTCGGGATATTATCCGTCGTAAAAACTCTTGCCTCTTTTGCGTCATCAGCACCTTCTGGCACTCCTTCTGCTCTGGCGATGAACACTGTTGTTATCGTATGTTGACGAGGATCACGGGCGGGATCAGAATAGGTATGAAACTGGCGTTCCAGTACCACATGCAGGGATGTCTCTTCCCTGGCTTCGCGTACGGCCGCCTCTTCAAGTGATTCACCGTAATCCACGAATCCCCCGGGAAGGGCCCAGCCGTATGGGGGGTTTTTCCGTGATATTAGAACAATGCCTTCACCATCACCGTCCTTACCGGTTTTCATCTTAATGATAATGTCAACGGTGGGCACCGGGTTTTTATATTCACCCATCTTTATCCCCATTTTCAAAATATTTCACAAGTGTAACTTCGTTCCCCTTCTCATTGAAAGAAATGTCAAACACGCTTTTCACCATCTGCAGACCGATACCATGAAAAGATTCCAGTAAACCTGTATTAATGTTCTCTGACTGAAGGCTCATATAATATTGCCAGTCAAATCCATCACCCTCGTCCTTCACCGTATAGATTACCTTCTCCTCGTCCATCTGGTGGGAAACGTCAATAATCCTTTCCGTTAAATTTTCATTGTCAGAGACAGCCATCACCAGCTCCCAGTAATTACCTTCCTTTTTTCTGAGCTCAGATTTTGTCTTGAAATCAATGCCAAGATTACCGTGTTCTATGGCATTTATGAGAACTTCCTGAATTCCCAGCTGCATGCTGATAATCATCCCCTGCTCGAGACGGTTCTCCAGGTTTCGTGTCAACCTGTAAGTAAGCAGGTTCACCAGGGATACGTTGTTACCGATCACGTATCGGCTTGATTCGTGCTTGAGAAATTTTCCGGTTAACACGTCACTTTGCGTCATCCGTCCCACAACCAGGATGTGCTGCAATTCCTCTTGTGTGAGTATTGGTATCATCCTGAAGCTAATGGTATGAACCTTGCTTGTATTCTTAACCCTGCATGGGAGCACCACCTCTGCCTCGTTTCCAATGAACACGTCCCGAAAACGGCACAAAAGCAAATCCTTCAGCTGTATGTTATCTTCAAAAGACTTATCATAAAGAATAGTACGGAATGGTTTTTGAATGAGGTCTTCCTTTTCAAATTTTAATAATTTCAGCAGGGCCGGGTTGAAAGTTATTATTCGCCCCAGGGTATCGAGCAGCATCACTATTTCGTTTGTATGACCGATAATGAGATTCTTCCAGTTAATCTCTTTTTTCATCAGACTGTAATGATGACTGGCCACCCGTATGCTTCGATGAAATATAATAAAACACCCCAGGGAAACTACAACGTATATCACGCTGCCGGTTACCAGGAAAACCAGGTATTCATTATTCCATTGTATGTCCCAGGGAATAATAATCGCAATGGCGGGAATAAGCAGGATCAATACACCCAGCAGCCATTCCGCGATACGCAGCAGTGTAAAGGTTTTAAGAAGCTGGCTTTCTACGAGTTGTGTAGGGTCAAATTTTTTCATAAAGAAACGCTAATATAATTTAGAAACCGCGACAACACCTGTATATATTTTTGACTGAGTCAGGCTCATTTTACAAGTATTTTTCATGAAGTATGCTCACCAAAACCCATTTGAAGAAAAATCCTTGCATTAATGCCTTTTACCCGTACGGTAGCCACTTCACTCTTCTCATTTCAATGACTAATTTTTATAGACACAAATGATAATTTAAATAATATTTGTACTGGAAAAAAATCGTATTATATTTATATACTATCCCGGCTTACCCATCGCATCTCAGGACAATTAAAACTGCCTATGTTTCATTGAGGTAGACAATCGCATCAGAAGGCGGGATAAAAAAACAAGTAACCTGCGGGCAGGTTATCGTTCAAATAAATTTACCGGATACCATGATGAGCAAGAAAACAGAACAAAAAAGAATGATCTCACTTTATGATACAACATTGCGTGACGGGGCCCAGACCTTCGGCATCTCCTTCTCCCTGCATGACAAAATCCGTATCGCCAGGGAACTGGACAAGTTAAAAATTGACTACATCGAGGGAGGATGGCCGGGCTCTAACCCCAAGGACAACCTGTTTTTCTCAGAGATCCGCAAGGCAGACCTTCGCCATTCGAAGATTGCCGCCTTCGGATCAACGAAACGTCCCAAACTCTCATACCAGGAGGATACCCTTCTGCAGCAGCTTGTGGACTCACAGGCCCACACCATCACCATAGTGGCCAAGAGCTGGGACTTTCATGTCACCGACGCCCTGAATATAACCCTTGATGAAAACCTTGAACTCATTTACGGCACCATTGCCTATCTTAAGGACAAGCACTTCGAGGTTTTTCTCGACGCCGAACATTTTTTTGACGGTTACAAGGCAAATCCCGATTATGCCCTGCAGTCCGTGGCAAAAGCACAGGAAGCCGGGGCAGACCTGGTATGCCTGTGCGATACCAACGGCGGCACCCTGAGCCATGAAGTATACCAGGTTACCAGCACAATACTGAATTCGGTTGATGTTCCACTTGGAATTCATCCTCATAACGATGCCGGTGTTGCCATCGCCAATGGACAGGAAGGCATACGGGCCGGAGCCGTGCAGGTGCAGGGTACCATTAACGGGTACGGTGAACGCTGCGGCAACTGCGACCTCACCGTGCTGTTGCCCAACCTTTCATTGAAGATGGGGTACCACACCAACGCCGATGAATCACTGGTACACCTCACCGAGGTAAGCCGGTATATCAGCGAGATAGCCAACATGTCACATAACGAACGGGCACCCTACGTGGGAGACAATGCCTTCGCCCACAAGGGTGGAATTCACGTCTCCGCCCTCAAGCGAAATACAAAGACCTATGAACACGTTGATCCCTCGGTGGTCGGCAACAGGCGTAAAGTTCTCATTTCAGAGCTGGCGGGTAAAAGTAATATCGCCTTCAAGGCCCAGGAGATGGGAATCAAGCTTGACAAGGACGTTGTTCTTCCCACAAAGATACTTAAAGACATTAAAGAACTGGAAGACCAGGGATTTCAGTTTGAAGCTGCCGAAGGCTCATTCGAACTGCTTATCAGGCGAGCAACCGGTGAATATGTACCTTTTTTCACCCTGAAGGGATTCAGGGTTATAACAGAAAAGGACGAATTCAACAGGATGACCTGTGAGGCCACCATAAAGGTTGAAGTTGACGGCATAGTAGAGCACACCGCCGCCAATGGCAACGGCCCGGTTGAGGCCCTTGATAACTCGTTACGGAAGGCGCTTGAAACCTTCTACCCGGAAATTCGCGAACTTCACCTGTCAGACTACAAGGTGCGGGTGCTCAACGAAAAAGAAGGTACCGGTTCATCTGTCCGTGTACTCATTGATCAAAAAATGAGAAACAAACACTGGGGCACGGTGGGTGTGTCAACGAATATAATCGAGGCATCATGGCAGGCCCTGGTTGACGGGATTGAATATATGCTGTACAAGAAAAATGAAGACAACACACCTGGAGAATAACAGCAGCGATGTCCACACAACCCATAGGTATCTTTGATTCGGGGATCGGCGGTCTCACCGTGTGCAAGGCCATAGCCGATCTTTTGCCCGGAGAAAACATCATATATTTCGGCGATACGGGACGGTTTCCCTACGGCACAAGGTCGATGGAAACCATCACGCGTTATTCCCGCGAAATAACCGGCTACCTGCGTTCCCGTGACGTAAAGATGATCGTGATAGCCTGTAACACCTCTTCCGCGGCGGCACTTGAAACACTGCAGAATGAGAACGATATCCCCATTATAGGGGTAATCAACGCCGGCGCCCGGGCAGCATGCGGCCGCCTGAAGGGTGAATCCATCGGGGTAATCGGCACAAGGGCAACAATTAAGTCCGCCTCATACGTTCAGGCCATTCACCGGATAGACAGCACCATACGGGTGGTGCAGAGGCACGCAACCCTTTTCGTCTCCCTCACAGAAGAAGGCTGGATAGACGACGAGATAACCCGGCTTACCTCAAGAAAATATCTTCAGGAAATGGTTGACCAGGGAGTACGCACGGTAATACTTGGATGTACCCATTTCCCCCTGTTAAAAAAATCCATTAACGACATCTACCCCGAACTGGATCTCATCGATACCGGCGAAGAGATAGCCTGCGAGGTTGCGGATATTCTTAAAGAAAAAAATCTTGAAAATCCTGCCCCTTATGGCACTATTGAATTATATTCATCAGATATAACCGATGCCATGCAGCGTCTTAAGGAAATGTTTTTCGGCGGAGACGGCATCCCGATACAAAAACTGATAATAAACGGATAACTATATGACAATCAAGAGGATCTCATTGTGTCTCACTTTCATATTTATACTGGGGAACGCCCACGCGGTATCATCGTGGGAAGTATTCGACCGGATCGTCGCGGTGGTAAACGACACCCCCATAATAAAAAGCGAACTTGAACAAAAATTCGACCGCTTAACCAGCATCAAGAAAATAAGAAAGAGCCGCTACAATGTAGAAAAAAGCAGGGTGCTGGATAAGTTTATACAGGAAGCCATAGTGCGCCAGGAGGCCGAACGGCAGGCTATCCTCGTGAGCGAAGAAAAAGTGATGCTCCACATAAAAAAATTGATGCGGGGCAATAACATCCAGTCACTGGATCAATTCAAAAAAATTGTTGAAAAACGGGAAAAAATGCCCTTTTCGCAATATAAAGATGAAATCCGCCAGCAGCTTACCACCGAACAGGTCATCTCCATTGCCATCGGGGTGTCCCCACCCTCGCATGAAGAGGCCCGAGAATGGTTCAAGAATAACCGGCGCAAGCTGGGATACCAGGTTCACCTGAAACATATCCTCATACGCCCCAAAGACAGGTCATTCTCCGAAGAAAAACGGGTAAGCCAGGAGGTAAAGAACCTTCGAACCCGTATCATCAGGGGAGAATCCTTTGAAAAGATCGCGGCTGAATATTCACAGGATCCCGGGTCGGCACGAAAGGGGGGTGACCTTGGCTGGGTCAGCCTGGCCGAACTTGATCCCTACATGGCAAACAAGGTTCACAAAATGCGTAAGCCGGGCCAGTTATCGGGGGTCATCAAGTCGGGCTACGGGTATCATATCGTAAAATACCTCGGCCGGCAGGCCATGCCCTATGAAGCTGTTGAGAACAGGATACTGAACATGCTCTACCAGCGAAATATGCAGGAGCAGTTCGAAAAATGGGTTGCCCAGATGCGCAGAGAATCCGACATAAAGATATACATGGAAAACTACGTGAAGTCATAAAGGGGGACCCTGTGGGCCTTTCTCTGCTTATTTATGTTGATACCGGCATCCTGGATGATGCACCGCTGACTTTTAATGACATCTACATCCCTGAACACCTGAATACCCTGCTGGCAAAAAGCAGGCAGTATGACAGCATTATCTACTCAATACCGGAAAAATACTCCGGGAAGCTTCAGGATACAAAAGGTGTCATTGCAAGAACAGGGAGTGATACCATAGACTTATGGAAGCAGGCATTCCAGCAAACAGGTGCTGATACAATAATAAAAGTATACGCCGATGCCCCCTTTCTTGATGCCGAAATCGTCGAAGACATGATACAGCATCATACCAGCTACGGGGCCGAATACACCTATTCCTGGAATCTACCCGAAGGGTATGCCTGCGAGGTCTATTCGAAAGAACTCATAGATTCAGTTCCCGCCTCCTATGACAAAGAACTGTCATTTCGCCAGATCATACAATCGAACATCAACCAGTTTGACGTGGAACTGTATTTCAGAAATCCCGATCTGCGCCAGCTGCGGCTCAGCTTCAGGTCGTCTGATCCCCTGAATAACCGGGTAATGCAGAACATCAGCCGGATACACGGGGGCATCCCCCCTTATGCTGCCATAGAATCACTGGTAAAAGACAACCCGGATGTGCTGCGGGTAGCCCCCACCTACGTCGAACTTGAACTGTACGGTGGATGCCAGCTTGACTGCGTATTCTGTTACAGGAACACCCTTGATCATGAACACGGCCCCATGCCCGCCGGGATACTTGATACCATACTTGAAGGTATCGACCAGTTCGCCCTTCCAACCACCGTATGCCTTGGCGGTTCAGGTGAGCCCCTCATGCATGAAAACTTTTACTCAATGTTGAAAAAGATAGCAGAAAACACATCGGTCAGAACCATTGTAATAGAGACCAACGGCATACTGGCAGACGGAAATTACGCCACCGCCCTGCAGTCCCTTACTGAAGCGAATGTAATAACCATCGTGAACATCAACGGCATAAACAGCGACACCTACCAGTCAATTCACGGCGCCGATTATTTTGATACGGTCAACGGGAATATCACCCGCCTCAGGGACGCCCTGAAAGACACCACCCATCAGCTTTTCGTGCAGGTAATGAAGATCAACGAGACCGAACCCCACCTTGACCAGTATTACGATTTCTGGGAAAAACAACAGGTGTCCATACTATTGCAGAAACAGAACACCTTCCTGGGAAGAATAGAAGACCGGCGGTATTCAGACCTCACCCCATTTGAGCGAACACCATGCTGGCACCTGCAGCGTGATATGTACATACTCTATGACGGCACCGTGGCATTCTGCAAGCAGGACGTCGACGGAAAGAACAGCGCCGGCAGCCTTGCCGAAAAATCCATGGTTGACATATGGAAGGATGCCGCGCCGGCCTTTCTGAATGATTACAGGGGCCAGCTGTCCACCTCCCCTGATTGTGCCGTCTGCGACGAGTGGTTCACCTTCAATTTCTGATACAACCGGAAACAGAAAACCTATGAAAGAACCCCGGGTTACCGCCATACTACAGGCAAGAATGCAGTCAACCAGGCTTCCCGGCAAGGTCTTAAAACCCCTGGCCGGAAAGCCCCTGATCGCCCACGTGATCAACCGAACCAGGCAGGTAACCCCCCTGCACCGGGTGGTGCTGGCGGTGCCCGACGATACCGAAAACCACCCCCTCCTGGCACTGGCAGATACCATGGGAATAGAATCCTTCGCCGGCTCAAACCAGGATGTACTTGCCCGATTCTACCTGGCAGCCGAAAAGTTCGGCGGCGACTATATCATGAGAATAACCGGCGATAATCCCTTCACCGACCCCGCCTATGCCGGCAAAACCCTGCGCACCGCCATAGAGCATAACGCCCATCGCTCTACCCTTGAGGGCCTCCCCCTGGGAACAGCCGTCGAGGTGATCAGCTTTGACGCCCTGCAGCAGGCATACCATGAAAGCAGCCAGCCCTATCACCGGGAGCACGTGACCCCCTATATCAAGGAACATCCGGAAAAGTTCACCATCGTGCACACCCCATCAGGATTTCAGTCACCCTTCCCGGGCCTGCGCCTCACCGTTGATACACCGGAAGATTTCGCCCTTGCCGCCGTGCTGTATGAAAATCTCTATGACGGCAACATATTCTCCCTTGAATCGGTAATAACATTTCTGCAGAAAAACCCCGCCTACCTTGACATCAACAGCGGGATAACCCAGCGCCCCATGACCTCATGGGAAGGTGACGATGCCTGAGCGCCATTATCATATCATCACCAGCGCCGGCCCCCGCACTGGCACAGGACACCTGCAGCGGATGATGCTCCTTTCATGGTACCTTAACCATCACACATCGCACACCGCCACCCTGCAGCTTCACGAAAAGAATCCCCGCATTCCCGAAGAGATCATCCCCTTCCTCACCGGCGATATCCCCCCCCGCACTGATCTCATCATACGTGACATGCGTGATTCAACCCCGGCAAACATACAAACCCTGCGCCAGGCCGCCCCGGTGCTGGTGATAGACGACGAAGGCACGGGAGCCGGGTTGGCCGATGGTCGCCTCTACCTGCTTCCCCGCCCGGGCAGCAATCTTCCGGCCGGGCCGGGGTCACCAGGTTTTTTCCTCTACGGTTACGGCATCTATACCGGCATCACCCCGGGGTCAGAGCCCGTTACAAAAGACATAGATATCTCAATCTACAACGGCAACATGGCGGGGGACGAACATGCCGCCAAAATGCGACAACTGCTTCCTCCGGGCATAACCGTTGGCATTCTGCAGGGTTCCCGCAGCCGTATCATCCAGTCAGGTGATACCGGCAAAGAACAACCGGCCGATTATGCTTCACTGCTGCTTCGCTCCCGTTGTGTGCTGTCACATTTCGGCATACTGCTGTATGAGGCCCATCTCTGCGGCTGCGCCCTGCTAAGCGTCAACCCCACCGAATATCATTCACACCTGGCAGACATCACACCCCTGCCCGTTTACAACCTGGGAATCATGGACACCCTTGACGCATCCACCCTTCAACACACTATCCATACTATACTGCAACAGAATAATTCTGTTTCACTTACACCGTTAGATGTGCGGCAGCAAATTGAAGAGAACCTGCAGCAATGCGTAAACTGGCTTACTGCGTTACCGTTTTATCGTTGACGTTTTTTCCATTTTTCCCACACTCTGAACCTACATCCGATACATCATTCATGACGAGAGGTTCCAATGGGAGATTCAGCCTGTTATAAAATTCTGAAATCACATCTTGTTGAAGGCCGGTGTGAAGCCGGTGAAGAAATAGGAATAACAATAGATCAGACCCTCACCCAGGACGCCACCGGAACAATGGCATACCTGCAGTTTGAGGCGATGGACATACCCCGGGTGAAAACTGAGCTTTCAGTTTCTTACGTGGATCACAATACCCTGCAGATGGGTTTTGAGAACGCGGATGACCACAAGTACCTTCAAACCATGAACTCAAAGTACGGCATATATTACTCGAAGGCGGGAAACGGCATCTGCCACCAGGTACACCTTGAGCGCTTCGGCAGGCCGGGTGCCACCCTGCTTGGCTCTGACAGCCATACCCCTACCGGCGGCGGCATCGGCATGATCGCCATCGGCGCGGGGGGGCTTGACGTGGCAGTGGCAATGGGCGGGGGCCCCTTCTACATGACCTGTCCGAAGGTGGTGAACATACAGCTCATCGGCACATTGCGCCCATGGGTTACCGCCAAGGACGTGATACTGAAGGTACTTGAACTGCTTACCACCCGTGGAAACGTGGGCTCTGTTGTGGAATACACCGGCCCCGGCATAAATACGCTGAGCGTACCCGAGAGGGCAACCATCACCAACATGGGAGCAGAGCTGGGGGTAACCACCTCGCTGTTTCCCAGCGACCAGGTAACCAGGCAATTTTTAAAAGCACAGTCAAGGGAAGACGCGTGGGTTGAAATACTACCCGATCCCGATGCCAGCTACGCGAAGATAATTGAGATAGACCTCTCAACCCTTGAACCCATGGTTGCATGTCCTCATTCACCCGACAATATTAAGAACATATCAGACATCAAGGGGATGAAGGTTGACCAGGTAGCCATCGGCAGCTGCACCAACGCCTCGTATAAAGACCTTGCCACCGTGGCAACCATACTCAAGAATAAAAAGGCCCATCCGTCTGTAAGCTTTATCGTGGCACCGGGATCCCGCCAGGTATTTGAGATGCTGGCAAAGGACGGCCTGCTTACCCACCTGATAGCCAGCGGCGCCCGTATCATGGAATCAGCATGCGGGTTCTGTATCGGTTCGGGACAGGCCCCCATCACAGAAGGAATATCTCTCAGAACAAACAACCGTAACTTTGAAGGACGATCGGGCACCAGCACAGGTCAGATATACCTGGTAAGCCCCGAGACAGCCGCTCTTTCGGCGCTTACCGGAACGCTGGCTGATCCCCTTGACCAGCCTGCCGATGAGTATCCTTCAATCCCAATGCCCGAAAGCTTTATCATCGATGACTCCATGATCATACCCCCGTTTACTTCGAATGAACCCGTATTCAGGGGACCAAACATCGGTGATCCACCCTACACCGAACCGCTGATGAACGAGATACAGGGAACCATCGGCCTCAAGGTGGGTGACAAGATAACAACCGATCATATAATGCCTGCAGGTCCACGACTGAAATTTCGTTCGAATATACCTGAATACTCACGCTACGTATTTGAGAATGTAAACCCGGAATTTTCAGGGTATACCCTCGAAAACAAGAAGAAGGGAATCTTTACCGCCATCATCGCCGGTCACAGCTACGGGCAGGGATCCAGCAGGGAACATGCCGCCATCTGTCCCATGTACCTCGGGGTTCGTGTTGTCATCGCCAAATCATTTGAGCGAATTCATTCCACAAACCTTATCAATTTCGGCATTCTTCCGCTGATTTTTAACGATGAGAAAGACTATGGGAAGATAGATACATCACAGGATTTTGCCATACATGACGTCCCTTCGCTGGTAAAAAAGGGTACCTATATCCCGGTTCATGTGAATGGAACAATAGTGAATTGTACACTCTTCGCCTCAGGCAGGCAGCGGGAAATACTTCTTGACGGGGGACTGCTGAATTACACGAAAAAGAAGGTTTAAGCGATCATCTCAACCAGTTTTACGTTAAATCCGCAGAAAGGTATCCATCCCTTTCTCCTGGCCTTGTCCGCGTTCATTATAATATAGGGCATGTACTCGGGTTCATAGGGTTCACGCAAAAGGGCCCAGCCGATCTCGTGCAGCAGCCTGTTGCCTTTCCTGTTATTACACCACCTGCAGGCGCACACCAGGTTATGCCATGTGGAAAAGCCGTCCCGCATGGATCTTCCGGTTACCGACTCCCACCGGCTCCTGGGAATTACGTGATCAACGGTTAGGTCCCTCATGGTAAAACGTTCGCCACAATACTGGCAGCGCATATCATCACGGTATATAACGTTTAGTTTTGAGAATACCACCCGACGCCTGGGCAGCTTATTATAGTGAATTATTGAAATGACTGAAGGAATTTTGAGGGTAAGCGATGGTGATTTTATGAAGCGGTCTTCTTCCAGCACCGACACTGCCTTCTCTGCCAGCATAAGGCATATCGCTTCTTTAACGGTGGTAATCCTTATAGGTACAAAACCTGCGTTTAGAACTAACACTTCTGAATTAAGCATGACATTTACTCGCGCCGGGTAAGTTGTATAGTATGTGTTCGCATAACAAGCTCTCCATTATGAACATAAATCGTTAATTGGTATGTACTTACTATCATATTGGCCAGTTTATTCCCGTCAAGCAGATTAGTATCAATTTTTTATTGCACATTTAACGGGTATCATCTATCCTGAGAACAACCATTGCGTTTTGTTTTCTATTTATATAATAAAACTGTCCAGGAGAATCCTGATATGAATATTACAAACCTCCGTTTTCATATTACCATACTAACTATTATCATAATTGCAGGTACCATGTCCGGCTGCGGACTCAAAGTACCGGTGAAAGAGATGTCACTGGCACATTACACAATTACAGGTGCCGATGAAGTGAAGGCAGAAAAATATGCCCCCGATGAATACAAGGAGGCAAAGGAAAAACTGTATGAGTCCCATCAGTTACTGAAAGATGAAAAGGACTCCGCCGCGAAAAAGGCCGCGGAAGAATCACTTTCGCTTGCAAGGCAAGCTATTGAAAAGTCTTTACCCCCTCTGGCACAGGACACCCTGGCCGAAGCCAAAGCTGAATATGACGAAGCCACCCAACTCAATGCCGAAAACCTGGCACCCGATGAGTATAAAAAGGCAGCTGAGCAGATCAGCACCGCCGAAGCCCTTTTCGGTGAAACAAGCTATCGTGATTCATACCAGGCATCCTTATCTGCCATTACAAGCGCCCGTGCGGCCATCGACAAGTCACGACAGAGCATCCCCGGTCTTGAAGAGAAGATCGCCTCGCTGCACGAAAAGGCCGATACCATTGCGAAAAACAGAGGTGATGACTTCGCCGCCACCGAACTTGCACTTGCCAGGCAGCAACTGGGCGATGCCTCCACAAGCCTGAAAGATAACAATATAAAAAATGCCCTCCCGGGCATAGCCGAGGCAGAAAAGGCACTTGAAATCGCGCAGGCAAAAACAGAGAAGGGACGGGCACTGGAATCCCTTGACGCCGCAAGGGGTGCCTATACCGCGGCAAGTGAACATAAAAACGCGTCTTCAATAAAAGAAAAACTATCCGCATCAGCAACACTTATTGCCGCTGCCGAAGAATCACTGCAGCAGAAAGCGTATGCCGATTCACAGCAAAAGTCACAGGAAGCATTGACCATACTGAACGAAGCACTTATCTCGATGGAAAAACAGTCAGAAGAGGAAACGCAAAAAACAGCATCTGATCTTGCAGCCGGTGAGAAACCCCTGAAGGAATACGTGGTGAAATACAGGCCGGGAAGCCGTGACTGCCTGTGGCGTATCGCGCATAAAGTTTATAATAACGCCCGATTATGGCCCTATATTTACATTGCCAACAGGGATCAGATCAAGGACCCCGACCTGATTTATCCGGGACAAAAATTCGTGATACCCTCAATACCTGACAGCCGAAAAGAGATGAATGGGGAAAATATTGAAACCGGTGATACCGATGAAGAGAATGGCACAGATACAACCGAAAAAAAAGACGAAGTGGCCGACAAGCCTGAGGATGTTGAAGACGGTACCGGTGATACTGCACCGGATACAGAATAACAGGAGTACGTCTCCATACGCTGCAATTGCGGCAACTATCATGCTGATGCTCACCCTGCACGGGTCACCTGCATCGGCAAAAGGGGTGCCCCTGGATTCCATCTATATCTCCAGGAGGGCACCCGCCTATACCCGGCTTTTGCATACCCGTCTGGATTCCTATGCCGCCGTGTCCGCCTCATACGCGGACAACTCTGTTATCTGCGCTGAATGGTTAGACGGAAACCAGCTTGTATACATAAAGGAGCTTGATTCATATATCAACCACGTCTACCTGTTCAACATCCATACAAGAAAAAAAAAGAAAATTTACAGTTTCAACGGCACCCTGATTACCTCGGGGATTGCCATGTCCACCCGCTCACTGGTAATTAAATATTTTGATACGAAACATCCCCCACGGGTGAAAACCATACTCCTTAATTGCATACACGGAAAGGCAACACAACTGCCCCTCAAACGGCCTGCCGCAGACTTTACCATTGATCCGGGGGGCTCATCGGTACTTTTTAACACCGGGAAAGGCATCTATTCCCTTAATACATCAACCCGCACCCATCACCTGAAAGTTCATTCCAAAAGGTATGCCGGTTACGCGCTGGGCAGTTCCCACGTTCTCCTGTAT
>JAGYNX010000239.1 GCA_018399855.1 Spirochaetota bacterium | reverse complement strand
CCGTGAAGGGCCTTTCCAAACAGTTCAAGGGAAGTGCTGTTTTCGCAGTGGATAACCTGTCATTTGTGTGCAGGCCGGGTGAGATTACCGGTCTGCTGGGTGAAAACGGTGCGGGCAAAACCACCACGTTGCGTATGCTTTCCACAATGATCAAACCCACCAGGGGGTCTGCGGTAATATGCGGACATGATGTTGAGAAAGAATCATCCCTTGTCCGCCGCACAATCGGTGTGCTGTTTGGCGGGGTTACCGGGCTTTATGACAGGCTGACCGCGCGTGAAAACATTATCTATTTTGCCGGCCTGAATGGGGTAGCCGACGATATTGCCGTTGCAAGGCTGGAAGAACTTTCACTTATGCTGGACATGACAGAATACATTGACAGAAGAACAGGAACCTTCTCAACGGGAATGCTTCAGAAAACCGCCATCGCAAGAACACTGGTACATGATCCCCAGGTGCTTCTGTTGGATGAACCCGCGGCAGGCCTTGACATGGGTTCATCACGGATAATTTATGATGCCATCAACCATTACAGGAATCAGGGGAAAACGGTAATACTTTCAAGCCATGACATCGTGGTTGCCTCTGCCCTGTGTGATAATGCTATCATCCTGCATGGAGGGCGTTCCGTTGCACAGGGTACAATGGAAGAGGTAACCAGTGGATACTCTTCACTTGAGGACGCGTTCATTGAATACAGTGAAAACAGGATACCCGTCTAATGCGAGTTATTTTCATTTTAAAAAAAGAACTGACTGATATTGTCCGAGACAGGAGGACGGTAATTATTTCGGTAATAGTTCCTCTTCTATTGTTTCCAATGGTTTTTTTTACCATGAGGGGAATGACAGGCTCCGGCGATACCGCTGAAAGTTTCAGGATATCAACGAGGGTAGAGGGGCAGTTGCGTGAAATTATAATGAATGACCCGAAAGTTTCACTGACAGAGGTGGATGACATTACACAGGGGATACGTGAAGGTACAATCGATGCCGCGTTGAGCAGACGTCAAGATACAAAGGCAGGCGTCCGTTTACTGTATGATAACATGGACAGGAGATCAATTGAAGCGGCATCCCATGTTACCGTCCTGCTGCAATCGTTGAATTCACCTGCCGGGCAGATTTATATTGAGATGAAGCCCATGTACCCGGTAAAAAAAGCAGCAGCCTGGCTTTTTTTGTCCACCATAGTTCCCATATTTCTTTTTATCTTCTGTTGTTCATGCCCACTTCCCATTGCCGCGGACATCAGCGCGGGAGAGAAGGAGCGTAAAAGCCTTGAACCCCTTCTCAGCACTGGAACCTCACGCACTATAATAATACTTGGAAAGCTGCAGGCCGTTACCATTGCCGGCTTTATCAGTGTTTCAGCTTTCTGCACCGGTTTACTGATCTCATACATTCTTTCACCATCTGTTTTTACTGAAAGCTCCATGAATATCAGTGTATCGGTTTGGTCTGTTTCTATTATCCTGATACTTGCCCTTATCCTCACCATGATATTCAGCGCCATTGAAATAGCCGCCGGCGTGTTTGCCCGGTCAAGCAGGGAGGCACAATTGATGGGAATGCCCATCCTGGTGATCTGCATGACCGCGGTATACCTTGCAGGTGCCGTTTCGCTGAAAACAATGCCCTCGTATTATCCCCATCTGCCCCTGGTAAACATTGCGCTTGCGTTGCGGACATGTGCCATGGATATTCCAAGGATGGATATCGTACTGCCAGCCATTGTATGGGGTATGGTATATGGCGGTGTTGTAAGTTTTCTTGCCATCTTCATGTTTCACCGCGAATGGGCGATTTTCAGAACATGATACAATACCATTGACTTGGCACACAAATAGCTATATATTATAACTGAGTATAAAAAGATAAAATCAGTTGGAGGAATTCCATGGGTGTAATAGCAATTCTTGTAGTAGTAATACTAGTAATAGTTTTAATCAAGATCTTGTAGTAATAGCACATCTCAGTACAATTCTTCAATGGAGAACTATTGCCATACTGTGTATATAGTTAATTATAAACTCCCTTGATTACTTGTAAATATTACTTCATCATAATCTCCACGAATCAATCTTATCCAGTGGGTATATGGGCCTTGGAATGGAATCAAGTTTTAGTTCGAACACGTCCACATTTGATGTTCCCGGTGTGATCACGTTTACCGTTTTCCTGTTATATACTATATAGTTGTACCTGAAAGGAAAGAGGTTCTTCACCACGGTCACGTCAGCTTTCCAGAGGCCCAGGCCCAGCTCAGTAAAATCAGAAGGTTTTGGATACGAATCGGCAAGCTCTGTCAATACCAGGTGAATACCTTTATGTTTCACGATGGCAACCTTACCAAGCCGCTTGATGTCCAGTTTCTTTATTACGGTACCGCTGTACTTAAGTGGGCGGTTATATACAGGGTCAAGCCTGCCGCCAACTGTCAATGTTATGTCTTCGCCGATATCTTTTTTATACGCTTTGCGTGCAGCAACACCGTCACGCAACGGTACGTATGATACCAGTTCGGGGCCTTTTTCAAGCAGGGCCTTCAGTATCCAGGTATTCCCGCCGGGTGAGCCGGCACCTACCGCGTCTGACGCATCACAGAACACAACTGTTCCGAAATTTCTCAGAAAACTCTTGTCTTTGGCGATGGCAACAGCTTCTTCGGCAGTTGATCCCTCCGGGTGCTTCACGTCGCGTACCGCCCAGTTCTTGTCTGCAAGTTCATCTGCAAGCTTCCTGGCTTTTTCACGGTTTCCGTCGGTAACGGCCACGGTGCTCCAGCCAAGCTCGGGGTCATCTATGAATATATGTACCATGAAGTTTGACAGGCACAGCACCTCCTGGTCATCGTCTTCCATGTCTTCCATCCAGCCGAATATCTTGCGCATGGGTGAGAGAAAGTCAACATTCATGCCGCCTCCTTTCAGCAGGCGCATCTTGTTCCATTCCATGACTGGATTAACTTTGCCCAGTACCGTGTTTACCAGGATCTTACCTGAATGGTAGCCGGTCTCGAAATGATCACGATGCGGATTGGTCTTGTAGCCTACCAGGAATGTGGCATGCCGCATCCTTTTCTTCGTAAGGTTTGCGTGCAGGTCATGACTGATACCTATGGGTATATCGTTGCCTATGCGGCTCCGTATGGCTTCAAGCAGGTCACCTTCGGTGTCACGCATGCCTTCAACACCCATGGTGCCATGCATTGAAATGTATATACCGTCAATTTTACCGGCTTTTACAATCCCATCAACTTCATGATCATACCTCCATGAAGATGGGTCATCATACTGCACTGGTTATCATAAGTCAAAAATAATTTAGCCACAGATAGACACAGATGAACACAGATAATTAGTTGATAATGATTGTTGGATAGCTATTATTGCATTTTAAACTGTCATATTGACAAATCACTATTTACCATTCACTATTAACTATTCACTATCTGGATTCACGTTGACGTATTTCACGTACCATCTTAAGATGCATAGCCTCGTCGATAGGATAAAAATACAGAAGCACGGAACCGATGAGTATGCTGATGGCAGGGACTATGGTCATCAGCAAAAAGATGCCATGTTGAGCAGTCACGTCCTGCGCCACGTTGGGGATGTAGCCGGACAGATCAAGGCCCATGCCTGTAACCAGCCCGGCCAG
>JAGYNX010000238.1 GCA_018399855.1 Spirochaetota bacterium | reverse complement strand
TTGGGCAAAGAATACACTGATGATGGCGGTAACAAGTCCCCCTGCGCAAACTAGTGGTATTCTTTCTGCGGAGGGAAACCCCCGAAGCAGGGTAAAGTTCCCTCCCATTATCAAAGCCATAAGCAGGGCATACAGGTTGCCGGAAAGGTCGTTCACCTCGAGAGAACCTGAAAATATTATCACCACCCCGCAGATGGCGGCAAATACCGCTATCCATGTACGAAAGGGGATGTATTCTGTTAGAAACACACGGCTGAATATTGCGGCAAAAAATGGTCCGGCACTGAGAATTATTACCGTGTTTGCCACGCTTGTATGGGATACCGACATGACGAAGAGAATACTATTCACACCAAATAGTAAAGATGAAATGCCGGCCGGCCCACGAAAAAGAGGCAGCACCCGTCCCACTCTACCCCTGTTGCGTATCAGGATCACAAGTAATATGGAAAGGAATATGCCGCTTCCCCGCCAAAAGGCAACGTTCCAGCCGCCTGTGTCCGCGAGACGTACCAGCAGGGCATCAAAACTGATGCAGAATACCCCTGCTGCCGAAAGGGCCATTCCCCGGAGATGGTTTTTTTTGTTATAATCTGTTAATGATTTCATTTCATGTTCTGTATATATTTCAATGCATGTTTAACGATACTGCAAGTATAACACATGATTTCTTGAAATCTGCTTGTAAAAAATATATTTTCTAATTACATTGTGAAATCAACTACTCCTTCCATTGATTCTTTGAAAAATCATGCGCAAAGGAGAAACGGGGTGACATTTAAGGACGAATATGATTTTGACCTTTTGGAAAACCAGATTGAAAACATTGTAATTAAGGAACTGGAAAAGCAGCTTGCCCTAAGTGAAAACAAAAATGTGTGTAAATGCCGGGATTGTGTTATAGATATGGCCGCGCTGGCGTTGAACCATCTTAAACCAGCTTACAGATCATCTCTTTCGATGAAAGGATACCTGTACAAGCAAAACCTGCACGCGGGAAACAGGGACCAGGCATACGCCAAAGTGGTAAAGAATACCATACAAAAGATAGCTGAGAATCCTTCACATTGAATCATGCTCGTTTCGCTGTATCACACGTGGTATCGTCAGGTTTTGTCATTCTTTTCTTTCTGCCGTTTTTCTATAGATTTCGTCAGTGTGTGAGACTTTTTTTCAATACGTTGTATCTCATCTTCAATTTCTTTCTTACGTTCTTTATCACTTTCTTGTTTTACCTTCTCAGACAATTCTTCTTTTTTCTTGAGCAGGTCGTTATAGTTCTCTTTCAGATTCTCAATACTTTCTGCCTCTTCGGCTTTATCAAAAGCAATCTCTTCCACCTTCGGTTCGCTCGTTAATTCTTCTGACTCCTGTTGTATTACCGGGGGAATGAAGGATGTTTTTTCATCATACTCACGCCTGTTCGTAAAAGACGGTGATACTATTTCAATTCCATCCTGATGGAGAACATCCAGCACTGTCTTCCTGAGATCCGACCGTAATGTCAGCATCCTGGTGGTTTCCTTGAGAAGGCCAAATACCCTGTACTCAACAGCATGATCCATCAATTTTTCTACGTAGACAAATGGGTCTTCAAGTCCTGTTGTCTCTGCCGCTTTTATCAGGCTTTCTTCTATCTTCATTCTTGGCACATCATATCCCAGGGAAACCGCGGTAGAGATAAAGCTCCCATCAGAACTGGTAGCCCGTATAGGATTCTGTATCAGGTACATGTTGGGAAAAGATACCGTATCACGGGTGATGATCTGTACCTCGGTACTAAAAAGTCCCTGGTTGAATACCCTGCCCCTGGTAGCTCCAACTTCGATGAAATCACCGGGCTTGTAACTTTTTGAAACTCTGAGCATGACACCTGCCATGGCATTACCAATAAGACTGGTGGACGACAGGGCTATCACCGCACTCAGCAACACCCCGATAAGGCTCAATATCTGCTTTCTCATTTCATGACTTATAGGAAGGAAAAGAACCACAAGAAACAGTCCGAAGAGAACAACGAGAATATTCGCTACCTGTGAATAGTATGGCTCGGCCTGTTTCTTTCTCAAAATCGTCCTAATTATCTGAACAACAACGATGGTCAACACTATTACAATAACTACACCCGTAAAGGGGGATATTGTAGACCATAAAGACCTCATTGTTTCCAGCATATATTCCATCTTTATATAAAAGCACAATGAATGCCAATAGTCAACTTCTTTATATCAGCAATTAGCAAGTAATCATCTAATAAATTATTAATACAATTAAAGGCAAAAAATCATAAAAAATTGTTGACACTTTTGGGCGTTTCTATAAACAGAAACATATTAGAGGTATACAACACTATGCACGAAACATTTTTTGATGAGATCGTTAATCTCTTGTGTAAAGAAAAGAAACCCGAAGCAATGAAAGAGATTCTCACAGAATTATTGACACAGTCCGAGCTGGAAACCCTTACATTGCGCTGGGCACTTATGCGGGAACTTTCTAGCGGGGTTACACAACGTGATATCGCTTCACGGTACAATATAAGCCTGTGCAAGATTACAAGGGGAGCAAAACTCCTTAAAGACGATACATCACAGATGCATAAAATATTTATCAAGAAAAAGGAGAAAAAGAAATCATCATGACAACAAAGGCAAAAATTACTGTACCCGATAACAAAGGTTTTTTTGGTGAGTACGGTGGAAGTTTTATTCCCCCGGAACTTCAGAAGATAATTGATGAGATTACCGAGTCCTATGAAAAGTTCAGAATAGACCCTGATTTTCAGGCTGAATTACAATCTCTCTACCAGCATTATGTAGGGCGGCCAAGTCCCATATTTCATGCCGTCAACCTGTCCCGATCCATCGGTGGTGCACAGATATACCTGAAAAGAGAAGACCTCAATCATACCGGCGCTCATAAGATCAATCACTGCCTTGGTGAAGCCCTTCTTGCCAAGCGTATGGGTAAGAAAAAAGTTATCGCTGAAACCGGCGCGGGCCAGCATGGAGTTGCACTGGCAACAGCAGCTGCCCTGGTTGGACTTGAATGTGACATCTACATGGGTGAAGTTGACATCGCCAAGGAATACCCCAACGTAATGCGCATGGAGATTCTCGGGGCCCGGGTTATACCGGTATACCGCGGCCTGAAGACCCTTAAAGAAGCGGTTGATGCCGCCTTCGAGGCATACCTGGGAGATCCTGTTACCCAGATGTATGCCATCGGCTCAGTGGTTGGTCCACACCCCTTCCCCATGATGGTTCGTGATTTTCAGAGCATCGTTGGCATGGAAGCAAGAGAGCAAATACAGGAAATGACAGGGAGACTTCCCGATTCCATCGTGGCCTGTGTAGGCGGCGGTTCAAACGCCATGGGTATCTTCACCGCATTCATTAATGATGAGAAGGTTGACCTGTACGGGGTAGAACCCATGGGTCGTGGCGAAAATATCGGTGATCATGCCGCAACCATAACGTATGGCACACCGGGCATGATACACGGCTTTAAATGCTATCTTCTGCAGGATGACAAGGGCGACCCCTCACCGGTATACTCAGTTGCCAGCGGGCTGGACTACCCCGGTGTTGGCCCCGAGCACAGTTACCTGAAAGATATAGGACGGGTGAAGTATGCCGGTATAAACGACAGGGAAGCCATCGATGCATTTTTCAGG
>JAGYNX010000237.1 GCA_018399855.1 Spirochaetota bacterium | reverse complement strand
CGCATATACGTTTTTCGTTACTATCTTTACTGGATAAAAAATTTACAATAAATCATATCTCTCTTAATGATGGTAAAATCAACATCATCTATTCTGACGGAACTTCTAACATAGAAAAACTCATTAGATACATATCTGAATCCACGGATAACGAAAAGGATGAAAAATCATCAATATCATCATCCATCACAACTATTGCACTTAATAACACAAATGTTCTTCTAAAAGATGCCCCTGATTCACTCAAGCCTCTTAATGGTTCATATACTTGCGACGCCATAATAGCCTTTCCAGAAACACATAAGGTGAAATTCTCTGATGTATTTATCACCCTGCCAGAAGGCAGGGGAAAACTTGAAACAGATATACTGCTTTCAATTGGTAATGGAGACTTTTCACTACATGGTGATGTAACCCTGCAAAAATGTTCACTTCTCTGGGTATACAAGTGGATTAAAAGCAATACAAGTATGCCATATAAATCATTTACCGGTACTGTTCGCAAGCTGTCAATAAAACAGAACATGATTGAAGGATTCGTAAAGGGGACGTCAGTACTTTCTGATTCGAGAAGGGTTAAAGTTGATGGTTTAGCCAGGGTAAATCTGAAGGGTGAAACGGTTTTTATATCCAACGTGAAAGGCTCTATCAATTCTTCTTCTTTTAAATTAAACGAACTACTTTTTAACTTAGATGGTGACTTGAAGAAACTTCACGTTACAGAAGCTGATGTTGCAATCGAGGATGTTTTTTCAGTTATACCGGGTGTCAATCTTCCATTATCCGGATCCCTCAAGGGAAATCTCAAAT
This sequence comes from Spirochaetota bacterium, assembly GCA_018399855.1. Classification (GTDB taxonomy): domain Bacteria; phylum Spirochaetota; class UBA4802; order UBA4802; family UB4802; genus M55B154. Next base: position 2,895 of record JAGYNX010000237.1, on the reverse strand, counting down.
ACTCAAATGATTCAATTAACGCTGATATTCATCTTTCTAATGCCGGCTATAGCGAAAAAAAGAATATTGTTTCAGGTATTTCCACCCATATTATCATTGAGAACAACCAGTTTAAGAAGCAGGGAATCCCCGCCCGTTTGCTGGGACAACCTGCTATTTTATCTGTAGCAACCATAGATAAGAAGTTCAATCGATTCGTTGTAAATGTTAGTTTTGATTCTTTTTCAATTGATTCTATTCCATCTGACGGCAAGAAACCAATTGGTTCATTACAACTGGACCTGCCCGTTGAGCTCTCAGGAAAAATCCAATGTGGTATTCTGCAACTGGACAATCTCAAGGCACAGAATATCCAGGTAAATTACCGTTTTGCAGGTAACACACTGTCATTATATTCATTTCAGTCAAGTTTTGCCGAAGGAAATATAAAAGGGCGCGGAACAATTTCTTTCGCTGAAAAATCTCCACACTTTGATATTGATTCGCGTTTCACAAATATTAAAGTGCAGGAACTGGCTGCTATCGATCCCCGATTTGACAACAGGTTTTATGGTATCGCAGATGGTACCATTAACCTTGAATTTGCCTATGATCGCGATATACCTTTCCTGAACGCACTCATGGGAAAACTGGAATTTACCATTGATAAGGGGAAACTGGTTAACACTGGAATTCAGGATGGACTTGGGATATGGCTTGCCGAACTCAAATATAAGCTGAAGGATCTTGAATTCTCAAAGATATACGGCAATTTTAATATTATGGGGCCTAATTATTATATTAAATCGTTTATTTTTAACGCCCCTGATATTCGTCTCAAGATAGATGGTTTTTTTAACAAGGTTGCTGAAAGTAATATTAAAATTGATCTTGAGTTTACCCCTGATTTCATAAAAGACCTTCCCAACCCTGCCCTGCTTCAATTAAGCCAGTATAAACAGGGCAGGTGGTATGTAATTCCTTTCGAGGCAAAGGGAAAGGATATAACAAAAGGTAAAAACATCAAACGTTTACGATAACTCGCTTCTCACCTTGTTCATCAAGCCGCCCTTTTTTATAATATCCTGCATAAACGGTGGAAAAGGTTTAGCCTGGTGTGTCTTTCCTGTAGTAATATTTTCAATAGTACCACTGTCAAAATCAATCTCAATTTCATCACCCTCGTTGATTTCCTCTGCAGCTTCTGGAGATTCTACAATCGGCAAGCCAATATTAATGCTGTTTCTGAAAAATATCCTGGCAAATGAATCAGCGATTACGCAGGATATATTGGCTGCCTTAATGGCAATTGGGGCGTGTTCCCTGGATGATCCGCATCCAAAATTTGAACCGGCAACAATGATATCACCGGGTGCCATCTTCTCCATAAATTTTTCGTCAGCATCTTCCATGCAGTGTTTGGCCAATTCGTCCGGATCCGAGGTGTTCAGGTATCGTGCCGGTACTATCTCGTCCGTATTTATATCATTTCCGAATTTCCATGCTTTTCCATGTGCTTTCATGCTAAAACTCCTTTGTAGTTGGAATACAAGATAATTACATTACTTCAGTTCGTCAGGATGGCAGATTTTTCCCATCACCGCAGAAGCTGCAGCCACGGCAGGATTAGACAGGTACACCTCGCTTTTAGGGTGTCCCATTCGTCCTACAAAGTTCCTGTTTGTTGTGGCAACACATTTTTCACCTGCTGCCAGTACACCCATGTGACCGCCAAGACAGGGACCGCACGTGGGGGCAGAGACAATTCCCTCGGCTTCGAGAAATACATTGAAGAGTCCTTCGTAAAGTGCTTTCCTGTAAATCTCCTGGGTTGCCGGAATTACCAGGAGCCGTACATCAGCATGCACCTTTCTGCCCCGCAACACCTCGGCTGCCACCCGGAGGTCTTCAATTCTTCCATTGGTGCATGAACCGATTACCACCTGGTCAATTTTGACACCGCTTTCACGGGCCGGCTTTACGTTTTCCGGCAAGTGGGGATATGCCACTAACGGTTCAATCTTCGATACATCGTATTCCCGCACATCAACGTATTCAGCATCCTTATCACTGGAATAAACCGTAAATTCCTCGCTGCTTCGTGAACGAATATATTCCAGCGTTATATCGTCGGGTTCAATTATACCGTTTTTACCACCAGCCTCGATGGCCATATTAGCCATTGTCATTCTACCTTCAATGGAGAGACTGCTTATAACGGTGCCGGTAAATTCCATCGACCTGTACAGGGCACCATCAACCCCGATGTCGCCAATTGTATGCAATATTAGATCCTTACCCGATACGTAGGGTTGCAACTTTCCTTCGTAAATAAACTTCATGGCTTCGGGAACCTTGAACCAGGTTTTCCCCACGGCCATAGCCGCTGCCATATCAGTTGAACCTACGCCAGTTGAAAATGCCCCCATCGCTCCATATGTACATGTGTGTGAATCAGCACCAATAATCAGCATTCCCGGCCGGGTAAGTCCAAGCTCCGGCAAGAGAGCATGTTCAACACCAACCCGTCCAACATCATAAAAATGTTTTATCCCCTGGGCCTTTGAGAACTCCCGCAAAATCTTCACCTGTTCTGCCGACTTGATGTCTTTATTTGGTGTAAAATGATCTGGAATCAGTGCCACCTTTTCAGGATCGAATACACTCTTGATATTTAAGTCGGTAAATTCTTTTATGGCTATGGGAGCCGTAATATCATTGCCAAGCACCAGGTCAACCCTTGCTTCTATCAAATCTCCAGCTGTTACTTCATCCCTGTCAGCATGTGCTGCCAGTATTTTTTGAGAAATTGTCATACCCATGGATACACCTCATTTAATATTTGTAATATCAACAGTATAGTCATAAAAAATATAAAATACCGGTTTTTAGACCGGTATACGTGGATCAAGTGTT
>JAGYNX010000236.1 GCA_018399855.1 Spirochaetota bacterium | reverse complement strand
ATCACCTCGTTGTCAATATCGGCGTGCACCAGCAAAAGCCCCGGCACCTGGAATTCAGGTGACAGGCGCAGGCGGTTCAGGTCGCTGCTGAGATTTTTCTCCCTGTACTGCATGGTGTCCTCGTCAAAGAAGCTTTCGGTGCGGTACCACATGTAGAGGTTCTTGTATTCACCCGTCAGTTTAAAAGGCTTACGGTCTTCTTCGAACATGAGGTTCTCGTCCATGTCCTCTTGCGCGAATAAACCCGCGGCTGATAAGAGAAGCAGCAGAATGATTGAAACAGATTTTCTCATACGTACCCTCTGATCATTTCTTTTTCCATTCGTCATCGGCTACCTGGCCGTCAACCAGGTGCAGAAGTCTTTCGGCCCGTTCCATCACCATCTGGTCGTGGGTGGAGAAGAGAAAGGTGATGCCCTTCTTCTTGTTCAGGTCGTGCATCATGTCAAGCAGCATGGCACCGGTTTTCTGGTCAAGGTTGGCGGTTGGCTCGTCTGCCAGCACTATGTCAGGCTGTGACACGATTGCCCTGGCCACCGCAACCCGCTGCTGCTGGCCGCCGGAGAGTTCCTGCGGTCTGCGGTGAAGCTCATCGCCAAGCCCCACCTCCCTGAGAATTTCGGATGAACGCTGGTAGCGCTCCTCTTTGTCAACTCCCTGCAGGAGCAGTATGTACTCAACGTTCTCAATGGCGGTGAGTACCGGGATAAGGTTGTAGGCCTGGAAGATAAACCCGATGCGATTCAGCCGTATACGGGCCAGTTCTTTGGCGGACTGTTCGTTCAACAGTATATCGTTCACGGTCACCTGGCCGTTGGTGGGGTGGTCGAGCCCGCCGATGATATTCAAGAGGGTGGTTTTGCCCGATCCTGACGGTCCGGCAAGTGCTGAAAATTCACCCCTGTCTATGGTGAGATCGATGCCCCGCAATGCCTTCACGGTGACGCCGTTTGTCGCGTAATCCTTGTATAACTTGCTGGTCTGTATTATTGCCATTGTGTTCCTCCGGTAATGTTTACACGTAATGTAACGCGTCAAGTGGTTTTATTCGTGCCGCCTTCATTGCCGGGTATACGGCGGCGATGATGGTATTGGCGAACACGATCAGTGCCGATACCACGAAGTCCATGGTTTTCAGTGAGGGGTATATGACCGTGCCCGTGCCCCACATGCGCATAGACTCGGCGTAAAATCCGAAATCGATGCCGGTGGCTCCAAGCAGTGATATGACAAGTATTGCCGCTGCCATCCCCGCCCCAAGGCCCACAAGGCCCAGGTTCACCGCCTCGAACATCACCATGCTCCCGATCCATGAGGGCCTGGTGCCGATGGATTTCATCACGCCGATCTCGTGGAACCGTTCCATTATGGCCATGATGAGGGTGTTCGCTATGGAAAAGATGACGGTGATGAAAATGATGGCGAAGAAGACGTACATCATGGTATCAAACAGGGCCACAGAGCGAACCAGGCTGGGCGCCATGTCCTTCCAGGTGAGTATCTCAAGGTTGTTTCCTGAAAGCTCGCTGCGCATCTGTGCGGCGGCCTTGTCCACCTGTTCTTTCTTATTGGTGAGAATGCTGATCTCGGATATCCTGTTTTCAAGTCCTGTCATTTTCTGCAGGGTGTTGATGCCCGTGTACACCACGTACTTGTCGAAACTGCTGATGGGGGTCTCAAAAAGCCCCTTCACGGTGAAAGCATTTCCCACCAGCTCCTTGCTGGTGTCCTGGAACATCACCACCAGCCGGTCGCCAACCAGGAGGTCAAGCTTGTCTGCCATGGTTGTTGAGATGAGTATTTCATCGGAGTCGGGGCTTTCAAGAAAGGAGCTTCCTTCCTTCTTGAGGGTGTACTGGTAAATGCTTGATACCTTCTTTTCGTTTTCGGGATCAATCCCCATGATCATCACACCCTGCGAGGCTTCGCTGGAACGTATCATGGCCTCGAACTTTACTCTTATGGTGTAATGTTTCATGTACTGGTTATCCTTCACCGCCTTCATGATGTCCGGTTGGGGTTTGAAAGAATACTTCAGTTTCATGTCGTTATGAAACCCGTCGTAATGGATGGCCACGTGTCCAAGGGACGTCTTTATGGTGTTCTCAACCATCTGGTTGTTCATGCCGTTCATGATGCCCATGGCAAGCAGCATTGAAAAGATGCCAAGGGATATGGCGGTGATGACCACAAGGGAGCGCCGCTTGTTTCTCCAGAGATTTCTCCATCCTATCATAAAAAATATTTTCATATGTTATACCTCTTTTCCTGTCTCATTACAGTGTCCTGATGGCTTCAACCGGGTCAAGTTTGGCCGCACGCCGTGCCGGGAAGATAGAGAACAACACGGCAAGGACGAAGGTGATCAACCCGGTGACAACAACGTTTGCCACTGTTACCGTTGCCGGAAATATTGTTGTGTTTACCCCCCAGACAGCGATCTCATCGGCGTAGGCGGAGTAGTCGATGGGGTTGAAATGCATATACACCGAGCTGCCGATACCGATGATTGAACCAATTATAATTCCCACCAGGGTTATAAACACGGTTTCGGTAAGGACGATAGCCACAACCTGCGACGGCTGCGTGCCGATGGAGAGCATCACACCAAACTCTCGGGTGCGCTCGAACACGGACATCTGTATGGTGTTAAGTATGCCGAAGGCTACCACCATGAAGAGTATGAAATCGAATATCCATGCGGCCACGTCGTCCATCACGATAAACTGCACCAGTTCGGGCATCAGTGTTTTCCATCCCATCACTTCTATGGGATATGAGTATTCTTCGGTGACCTCTCTGCATGCCTCTATAACTTCGCCCATCTCGTCGGGATCACCAAGCCGTATCACCAGGGAATTGACATACCCCATCATGGAGAAAGTCTTCATGGCCTGTGACAGGGGTATCAGCATCAGGATGCGGTCGTATTCCTGGTTACCGCTTTTGAAGATACCCACAATGGAGAGATGTTCGGCGGCAATGGAGCCATCGAAACCCTGGGAAATAATGGATATCCTGTCTCCCACCTTAACCTTCAGGTTTTTTGCCAGCATCTCCCCCATCACCACGTGGGTACTGTCACTTTTTTCCAGGTAGCGTCCCCCGGGGAGTATTTTTTCATGCAGGTTAGTGACCGTCTTTTCGCGCTCGGGTTCTATCCCCTGTATCATGGCACCCTTGGACACGTCCTCCAGTGCCACAAGTACACCGGCATGCACACGCCTGCTGTACCCGGCAACCGCCTCGTGGCCTTCAATAGTGCTGATAAGTTCTTCACTTGGTTTAAAGGCATAATCGATTGTCTGGCTGTCCCAGAAGCCTTCTTCGTGTACCTGGATATGGCCGGTGTTCAGTGCCACCGCGTCTTCGATCATCTGGTCATGCCCTCCCTTGGCGAAGGCGTTCATCAGTATTATCATTGCGCACCCCACCACGATGGTGAGGAGAGTGAGGATGGTTCGACGCTTGTTTCGCCAGATGTTGCGCCAGGCAAGCTTTATAATGATCTTGTAATTTTGCATCTCACTTCCTCTTCAGGTATTGTATTGTGAATATGTATGACGGGATATTCACGTTGAAGCGGATCTTCTTTATGTCCATGACGGTGTACTGGTCTTTCTTGCGTACCGTGTTCATCTTGTAGCGGGTGGGTATGGTGCGGCCGTCCATTACCTGGAAATCGCTGCAGGTCATCACTTTCTTCATCACCCCATGTTCGTTATAGAATTCCTGG
>JAGYNX010000235.1 GCA_018399855.1 Spirochaetota bacterium | reverse complement strand
AGGTAATTTATTCTTCGTACATTGAGTTGATGATATCCTTGTATTTCTCGGCAATTACCTTTCGTTTAATTTTTAACGTGGGAGTTATTTCTCCATTCTCCACGGTAAACTCACCGGGGAGAATGGTAAACTTTTTAATTTTCTCAAATCGGGCAAACTCGCTTGAGGCTTCTTCTATCCTGTTCTGGTAAAATTCCTGTATTTCAGGTTTATTTACCAGCTCTTCCTTTGAAGAGTACTGTATGTTATTGGTTTTCGCATACTCCTCAAGTGCCTCGAAGGATGGGACGATAAGAGCGGTTACATATTTTCGCTGATCACCGATGATGGCTATCTGCTCGATGAAATGATCGGCACCAAGGGTGCTTTCTATCATCTGGGGAGCTATGTATTTGCCACCCGAAGTTTTCATGAGGTCCTTTATCCTGTCAGTTATTCGCAGCTCACCGTTTTCTTCAAATACTCCCGCATCACCGGTTCTGAAAAACCCGTCACTGGTAAACACCTCGGCGGTTGCGTCGGGTTTCTTGTAATATCCTTTCATGACATTACCGCCGCGAATCAGTATTTCGCCATTGCTCTCATCGATCTTTACTTCAACTCCTGGAAGTGGCTTCCCTACTGCCCCGAAAATAAAATTGGATGGTTCATGACAGGTCACAGTTGCGGTTGTTTCGGTGAGGCCGTACCCGTAGGTGATGAACAGGCCGCAGGCATAAAAGAATTCTTCGATCTCCTGTGAAAGGGGAGCACCCGCGCAGGGGAAAAACTTGATCTGTCCCCCCACAATGTCTCGAATTTTTTTCAGAACCAGGGCATCCGCGATCTTGTAACGAAATTTCAGGTAAGGTCCAATGAATTTATTGTCTTTTTTTCGGTTGTTGTGTTTGGCACCGATTTTCACCGCCCACTTGAAAAGTTTCTTGCGTAGTGGCGGAGCGGATTCAAGCCTGTTAAACACGGTGGCATAGATTTTTTCATAAAATCTTGGTACGGCGCACATGATGGTTGGCTTCGCTTCAGCGATGAATTCGATAATATCGGCGGGATTTTCCAGGTAATAGTTTGTCATACCGCACGCCAGTACATAATACAGCCAGATACGTTCAAAGACATGACTCAGGGGAAGAAAAGATAATGAAATATCTTTGTCATTGGGGTCTACCAGCCGCCCGTCATGAGTTCCCTTCTGGAACATCACGTTTGAATGGGTAAGCATAACCCCCTTGGGCTCGCCGGTGGTTCCCGAGGTATATATGAATGTCAGAAGGTCTTCCAGTGTACCCCGCTCCATACGTTTTTCTACTTCTTCATTGCTTGATGATTGCTGTCCTGCCTTGAGAAAATCGGAATAGTACATTACCCTGTCTGAGACGGATATATTTACAGATGGTTTGAATACTATTATTTTTTCAAGGTACTTACTGTTATCCAGCAGTTGTATGGCCTTGTCGTACTGGTCCTGATCACCGACGAAAACTACTTTTATCTCGGCATCATTTATAATGTACTCTGCCTGCTTTGCGGTGTTGGTGGCATATATAGGTACGGGAATGGCACGAATACAAAGTGACGCGATATCAGCGATAGTCCATTGGGGCATATTCTGTGAAAATATACCCACGGTTTCCTGTTCACCTATACCGGCATCCACAAGAGCGCTGGCAATGCTTTTTACCTGCCCACCAAATTCTTTCCAGCTGATCTCTTCCCATGTGTCAATGGGCTTGTAACGCAGGGCCACCCTGTCACCATATTTGGCAACCTGATCCCAGAATACCTGAGAATAGTGTGTATATCCCATAACAGACCTCTTCATTGTTTTTAATATATTGATGCCTGACGTTTTCAGGTTCAGGCGTTTAGTTAATTAGACAATATCATTTAACATGGTCTGTGAAGTGATGGTCAAGTATAATTTTCAGCGCAGGTATTCTATATTCTGCTTTTTAAAAGGTTTATCTTACCGATCTCTCCTGCTATAACAAGGGAATCATCATAAGAGATGACGTAATCAGGATCGGGGATGGCCTTGATCTTGGACCCCTGGTTGGTGTTTGATCGGATAAGAAGCACATCCACCCCGTAATTTGCCCTGATGCCAATCTCTTTAATGGATTTACCGATGAACATGCGTGGTGCGGGAATCTCGGTAATTGTATAGCCTTCCATGAAATGGACACCCTGGTCAATATTGGGCATGGTAATGCGGGAGGCAAAGGAGGAGGTGATATCACGTCGTTCAATTTCCTTGTTGTAGGCGTCCAGTATATCCTTTCTCCACACCATGCCCAGCACCCGTCGCCTGTTTTGTACGTCCACAACGGGCATACCCTCAAGATCATACGTTGATATAATATCAAGCACATCCTGGCAATTATCTTCCGGGGTGACGGTATTTACTTCCGTATTCGCTATGTCAGATGCAATCAGCACGTCCCGCAGTATGTCCCTTTCAAAGAGATAATCTTTCACATCATGCATTGATATTATTCCATACAACCTTCCCCTGGAATCCAGGACGGGTGAATAGGGGTCCTTTCCCGAGATGAGATGATTGACCACCTGGTCGAATGTGGATGTCACGGGTATTGGTTCAGCATGGGTGGTATACACGTCCTTCACAAAAATTGATTTCATCACGTTTATTTCGGCCCCGTCCTTTATGTGAATGTTTCGCTGGACGAGTTTCAAGGTATAGATGGATTCCCTGGAAAACTTTTGGGATACTATGGTAGATATTATGCATACGATCATGAGGGGCAGAATAATGCGGTAATCATTGGTTAGTTCAAATACGATAATGATAGCTGTTATAGGGGCGTGTGTTGTTGCTGCTACAAGCCCCCCCATGGCTACAAGGGCGTAGGCGCCGGGTGTGGCGGCGATAGTGGGAAAATAATCATGAACGAAGGATCCGAATCCTACTCCTGTCATGGCCCCCAGGAACAATGAGGGTGCAAAAATACCACCGGAACCCCCTGAACCAAGGGTAATGGAGGTAGCTATGATCTTCAGAAAGATGAGAAGAAAAGCGATGTGCCATATTGTGTCGCCGTGAAGGGCGTTATTTATTGAATCGTATCCCACACCCATTACCTGGGGGAACAGCAGCGCCATTGCGCCGATGAGGAGTCCGCCGATGGCGGGCTGTAAGTATTCGGGGATATTCACTTTCTCTTCGAAAAATTCTTCTGACCAGTACAGGGTCTTGATAAACATGTAGGCCACGGCTGCGCAGAGGAAGGCCAGCACGAAATAAAAGAATAATTCATAGGGACTGTTCAAGTGATAAGTAGGTACCTGGAAAGCGGCAAAATTCCCCTCGAATTGATGGGAGACAACGGTGGCCATAACCGAGGCAATAACTATGGGAGAAAACTGTGTAAAGCCGAAATCACCCAGTATGATTTCAACCGCGAAAAGGGCGCCGGCTATGGGGGCGTTAAAGGCGGCAGCGATGCCTGCAGCGGCACCGCATGCCACGAAGGTTTTCATGCGCTGGGTGGATACCCGGAAGAACTGTCCAATCGTTGATCCAAGGCTGGCACCGATTTGAACGATGGGTCCTTCCCGTCCAACCGAACCACCCGTGCCTATGGTAATGGATGAGGCTATGGCCTTGACGATGGCAACCCTTGGCCGTATTGCACCACCTTTCATTATGATGGACTGCATTACCTCGGGTACCCCGTGTCCCTTGGCTTCGCGGGCCAGGAAATAGATAAGGGGTCCTACTATTAGTC
>JAGYNX010000234.1 GCA_018399855.1 Spirochaetota bacterium | reverse complement strand
ACGCACCGAAATTGGTCTTGTACGGGGTCTTGTTCTTCGAAAAACGTGTGTCTCGTTGTATACGGAAGAGGCATGATTCGGGGTCAGTGCCAATCAGGGATTCGTCGAACTTTGCCATCTCGCCGATAAGATACCCGGTAAAATCCAGTACATTTTCACGTGCCTGACGATACCAGTCTTTATTGGTGTGAAACCATTCCCGGTTATTATTCGTCGCAAGTGTGTGTACAAAATCTATGGTTGACTTCTGTATCATCTATACTTCCGGATCTCATCTTACACTACAGGTGAATCACCACCTCGCAGTATTCGGCTCCCTGGTTCAGGTTTTTTGTATGATCCGCCTTTATTGAGAAATCCTTTCCGAACATACCACGTCCAAGACCTTCATAGGTGGCGATGGTTGCGATGCCGCAATCCGCTATGCCCGCCTTTGCGATGGCTTTCTGCATCTCGCATTCTACCACACGAATTACGATTTTGCCATCCTCCTGAATTACCTCCCTGTTATCCATACCCATAACCTTGAAAAGCATGTGAAGGGCATCAATGTATGATTCCGGCCAGACCGGGTCAGAAAGGTGATCTTTCACCAGGTTTTTTCCCATCACGTATGAAAACTGTTTCCATGCTTCAACATCCATCTTCCACGCCGCATCAATACCGTATTCCCTGGCCATAGCCATAAACCATGCGCCATCCAGGCGCACGAACGCCAGTCTTGAAAGATCCAGTATATCTTTTTCGGAAACCTGCATAGTTCACCTCGTCTTATAGGAAATCACGGCATTAGCAGTATATATCAAATCCAGCGCAACACTCCCGCGCATACTATCAAGAGAATGACATTCAACGCGAAGAGGCTACCTATCCACGTGACCTGCGTTTTCGGTTTCCAGTCGTAGGCAAGATTTGCCGCCAGGAAGAAGGGGATGTACACCGTTATGAACACCGGAAAGGCTCCCCACCAGGGGTATACCCAGTGAAAGGCAGGGGTGGTTGCAAGAAATATTTCGAATATGGAAAAGAAAGCAGCATTGGCGATGGCAAACAATACCCTGTTGTTTACACCAAGAATTTTCATCTTTGCATCGTCGGGCAGTATCTTTACAAAGATGAGACCAGCAGCGGCGAACATCATGCTGAGTTCCCAGCCCACTCCCACCAGCAGCAGGTAGCTGGTTCCTTCGGGTACTGTCCATAACGCGTGTCCTGAAAAATGCTGTATGAGGGCATTGGCGATCTCGTATAACCAGTGCACCATGTAGAGGGACAAACCTGCCGCCACCGCATTCCAGTTTTTCTTCGAGATCTCGTTAAAATAAATGTACACCACGAAGGCAAGCAATGGTATGAAATACCATTGAAATGTCTCCGGGTTACGTAATATATCAAGTGCTTTCTGGGTAAGCTCAGGCTGGTTCAGGTTCACAACATACCTCCAGGTAGTATTAAAGTATATACATCCGGGTTATTTAAATACTGAACTATACTTATTTAAAAGTGCTGTGATTCTCTACTATCTACGAACCGTAAATTTCTATACTGTGGGTCTTCACCCAGTGCTTTTTCAGCACTTCTTTAGCTTCCTCAATCTTGTCTACTTCTACAATGACTATGGCTTCATCACTGTGCAGGTTAATAAACGGGTAAAGCGTTTCAACATTTACCCCGGCCTCGTTGAGTGGTCGCAATATGGCATTAAGCCCCCCGGGATGATCAGGGGTGGACACGGCTATCACTTCTCTGGTAGAAACAGTAAATCCTTCCGTAGTAAGAACATTTTGCGACTTTGTGGGATCACTAACAATCATGTGCACCTGTACTGGCGCAAGTACCGACGATGCCATTATAGCCTTTATGTTGATACCTTCTTTCTCAAGGATATCACATATTTTGTTCAGGTTTCCCGGATGATTCTCAACAGCAACACTTACCTGGGTAATGGGCATAACAACACTCCTTCTGTCGGATATACATTGACGTTCTTTCCTGTTTTATTAATACTACCAGCAAAGAAGGAAAGTCAACTTATTTTTATACAGGGGTCGCCAGGGTATCAACCGGGAAAGGAAAATTATTATATCCTTCCATGAACGCATTGATACTTCTTTCTTTTACCTGTGGTTTTTTACCCATCATGGAATCAAGACTCCGGGTTATAGATTCCACTTTTACCACGCCGGTCAACCGGATAAAGGCACCCAACATCACGAGATTCATGGATCGCTCAGTGGCAACTTCACGGGCCACAATGTTCGCAGGAACAGGGTACAAATCCACATCGCCCCGCAAAGGCACATTGTCCACCAGGTCTGAATTATACAGCATCTGCCCCCCTGACTCGAGACGATTGATGAATACCGTGGTTGAAGGCTGGTTCAACGCCAGCACAAAATCAGGAGTTGAAGCAACCGGTGAGGCGATGTCCTCATCGGACACACTCAACGTACAGTTGGCTGTACCCCCTCTTACCGCCGCCCCGTACGAAGGCAGGTAAGTCACATTAAGACCCTCCAGCATGGCAGCGTTTCCCAGAATATTACCCATGGTTAACACTCCCTGGCCGCCGGCCCCGGCGAATATCATCTTAACCAGCATGCTGCCTCCTTTCTTCACGCCTGTCAGCAAGCACACCTGTTGGAAACTCTTTTGACATGACGTCCTTGATCCACTTGAATGAGTCCACCGGAGTCATCTTCCAGTTTGTTGGGCACGGGGACAATACTTCTACAATAGAATACCCCAGGCCGTCTATCTGGCACTGAAATGCATTACGCAGGGCTTTTTTTGTTTTCTGCACCCCTGCCGGTCCGTCTATTGCCACCCGTTCGGCATAGGTTACCCCTGGTAATCCCGCCAGGGCATCGGTAAGATGCAGGGGATACCCGTCATACAGGGCATTTCGGCCACGGGGTGTTGTGGTGGTGTTCTGCTGCAACAGGGTGGTAGGTGCCATCTGTCCACCGGTCATACCGTAGACGGCATTATTGATAAATATCACCGCGATCTGCTCACCGCGATTGGCCGAATGCATCGACTCGGCCGTACCGATAGCCGCGAGGTCTCCATCCCCCTGGTAGGAGAAAACAAACAGGTCAGGACGCATACGCTTGATGCCGGTGGCAATTGCTGTTCCCCGTCCATGGGCAGATTCTATCATGTCCACGTCAAAATACTTGTAGGCCAGCACGGCACATCCGGCAGGATTTACACCGATTGCCCTGTCCCCCACACCCAGCTCTTCCAGCAATTCGGCAACAATGCGGTGCACAATTCCGTGACCGCATCCCGGACAGTAATGACTGATCACGTCTTTCTTATAATATACGGGCCATGTGTTCTTCAGCTTCACGGTTACCCCTTCTTCAAAAGCATATATTCGCGGTACAGTATCCTGGCAAATTCAGCGGGGGTGGGAATAATGCCTCCCGGTCTTCCGTGAAAGTAGACCCTCGACCTGCCTTCAAGTGCCATCTTGACATCATCAACCATCTGCCCCGTGCTCATCTCAAACACGACGAATGATGGTATTTTTCGCGAAAGATCCTGAATTATATCTGTGGGGAAAGGCCATAGCGTAAGGGGACGGATAAGTCCCGCCTTTATACCGTCCTTGCGAACCCGCTTGATGGCACCCTTCGCGATACGGGCGGTAGTGCCGTAGGCCACGGCAACGATCTCGGCGTCGTCCATCATGTAGGCCTCGTAGCGCACTTCGTTTTTCTGTATTTCCCTGTATTTTCGTACCAGTTTCCAGTTATGTCGTTC
>JAGYNX010000233.1 GCA_018399855.1 Spirochaetota bacterium | reverse complement strand
AACCTTAACATCCTGCTTCATCTTGTATATGCCTTCCTGGTATTTATCGAGAGATTCGGCCTGTTCGTCTTCGATAAAGGTGGCGCATGACAGCACCAGGGTTAAAATCATGAGAACCGATGCTGCTGAAATATTTTTTTTTGAACGCATAATTGCTTTCCTGTACCTGTTTTTATTCGCCCGCATTCACTGAAAACACCTGGATCATCGGCAGGATGACTGTACCGGTATTGCCGCAACCGAAAGGTGTCAAGCAATATTTATGTACGTACTAATACCACAAAACAACTGCCTGCGCAAGTCCCATTTCGTTTTTTTAATATATCAAGCCAGGTTCCGGCCTGCCTGAAATTATGACTTATGATAGGCGATTGACTCTCCTGATGCAATAAGCGTATCATTATCCCCTCGCACCTCGATGCGCCAGGTGCTGATCTTTCTGCCTGTATGAACTGGCATCGCTTCGGCAAATATTTTTTCACCATCCGCGGCGCCTGCCAGGTAGTTCAACGTCATAGAAAGGGCAATCCCAAGAGAACCCATGGAATTACATGCCACGGCAAAAGCCTGGTCGGCAACAGCATGAATAATTGACCCATGGGCCCTGTCCACCGCGTTTAGATACTCCGGTTTAACGGTAACCGAGCATCGGGCATATCCTTCTTTTGCTTCATCAACATTAATGCCAAGAAACACGGCCATGGGATCTTTGCCAACAATATCCCTGGCATATTCAAGTGGATTATCTACCATGTTACTCATAACGTATACATCTCCCTGTTGTCCTCCCTGGGGGTTGACAGCTTGCCGGATTCATCAAGTATCTGATTTCTGTATTTTATTACTGAAATAACCTCCTGGGTTTCTACCCTGTTGATGGATTCCAACTGCTTGATATCCCGCAGAAACTTTCTATATTCGTCATAATCATCACATATAACTTCGGCCACATACGAATGATCTCCCTGTATATGCACAAGTGATGATACCCGCTGGCTGTTTTTTGCCATCTCAATGAGATGCTCGTCCTGATGGGGCACGTCTACCAGAATGAAAAAGTGATAGGCGTTATCCATCTCCATGTAATCAGAGAGTGAAAAATCCGATTTGTTCTTATTTATTTCGATGATTTTCTGTGTCTTGATGGCGGTCACCGCGGGGACTCCTGAAGAAAGCTTGATGGATTTCATATGTTCAATCCACTTTTCCAGTTCTGCCTTTGAATCGAAATTTGCATCAATCAGGTAACTGTATCCACCCATGATATGAAAAACAGATATGACATTGCTGTTGAACTTCAATATATCAACAACATCACTGCTTTCACCCCAGTTATGAATATATACAACGGCTTGAAGTATATTAGAATTCATTGTATCCTCCATTAGTTAATGTCTGGTGCGAATCAATCTTCAATAGTAATATACAGGAATAAAATCAAAACTGTACAGCTATAATTTCATTCGTCAAGAATATTACACGTGATGATTACCCGCTATGTGCGAAACTGCTCCCGGGGAGGGTTGTAATAACCCAGTGTTATTCCCGGGTATTCTTTCTTTATCATATCCAGCATGGTACGAATACCAAGCGGGGTGTCCTCCACAAAACCGATGGCGTCGAAATAATAATCAGGATCAATATTCAAGTTTCTTGTCTGAATCATGTGAACGGGGTAGCCGTCCAGAAGGGTAAAAAGCGCATCAACCTCGCTTTCCATGTCGGTAAAACCCGGCATAAAAAACAGGTTCAATGAAACGAACAGACCAGAATCGAGTGACAACTGTATACTTTGCAGCACGTCCCCGTAGGAATATCCCTGTGGACGATAATAGGCATTATAGTATTTCTCGCCGGCTGAGTTAAGACTTATTCTTACCGACTGCAGCCCTGCCCTGATCATGCGGTCAAGCTCACCTGGCAATGAACCGTTTGTATTAAGATGGATGGTACCCCTGTCAGTATTGTCACGTACCATTTCAATAGCTGCGGACAGGTCTTTTGCCCGCAGAAGTGGCTCACCCTCGCATCCCTGCCCGAAACTCAGAACCGACTCATCAACAAGCCTGGCATGGTGCAGCATCACCTCTGCGATCTCTTCGGGAGTGGGTACCATCTGCAACCGGTACTGGGAGGCATGCACACCATCCTCTTCCTGAAATGATAGACAGCCCGCGCACCTTGCATTACACCATGGCGTGGTGGGCACCGGTGCCTCGTACCTGCTGAGAAAAAAATTCCTGGCGCACAAACACCTGTATTCCGTGGCACAATGCTCAAGCTGCCGCACAAGACAGTTTTCAGGGTACATCTTCCGCAACCGCCCCGCGGCCTTCTTCAGCTCTTTTTCATTTTCATGTATCTCAGGATCAGAACGGGGATCTTCATCTATCCGAAGGGCGGGCACCATGAATTGGCCATCCTGGTAGACTACCCCGGAATATGCCCACAGGGGCAACGATGGTGCCCCTTCCTGGAGCCGGCTGGCAGGCAGGTATGTGCGCAGGTAGCCAGAGCTGAGAAAAGCCGATGCAGCCCATACCTGTTCATGGTCAACCTCGTCTATTATTTCAAGTTCTCCTGTTGTACCGTCATAGAACACCGGGTAGCGTCCGGGCATTGAAAACAGCAGGCTGCCGTATGGAAGAGGGATCAGCTCCTCACCCTGCACCGGAACCACCCGGTTTCCCGTTCTAAAAGCGGGATCATGACCGGGAAGGTCAAATACATTGCCATGTGTGTCACAATAAACAGGATTCATTTAATCAGCCTTTTAATATATCACGTGTCAGGCCGCTTCGCATACGGTTCTTCTTTTTCTCCAGGTGCCTGAGTCGTGTTGAAAGTTGTTCTTGTAATTTTTCGAGGCGGCGGTATTCGGGGATCTTTCTTATTTCCTGGCTGACCTTTCCGGCTGCCTGCATGTTTTTTTTCATCTCAAGACGCTGTGCGCGAATTTTTCGCCAGGTATCACGTTTTTCCAGGATTTCGTCTTCCATGTCCATAGATTATCAGCCGCCCCCTACAAACCGGGCTATCTCGAGAACATCACCTTCCTGAAGTTCCAGTGTATCATACTGGTTTTTTTCTACTATTGAGCCATTCCGCTCAACCATTATTTTCTCAGGATCAAACCTGTACAGTTTCAAAAGGTCTGACACCGTTGTTTTAATGAATTCAATATCCCTTCCATTCACCCGAATCTTCATCTCCAACCCCATTCATAAAGAATTATTGCGGGAATCACAATAGCCGCGGTTTCCGACCTGAACTGTGAAATGCCGGTATGTAATACATTCCAATTAAAACCCCTGGCAATTTCAACCTCTTTTCCAGAAAAACCGCCTTCCGGCCCTATGATAATGGTAACCTCTGAAGGAGGCCGGGTTTCTTTTAAAAAAGATCGCAAATCATTACTCATCGGATCAGCATGGGCCAGAATTTTACATCCGTCATAGCCGTATTTAACCAACTCACCGTATGATTCGACATCTCGGATAACAGCCACTGACTGGCGAAGGGACTGCTTCGAAGCCTCAAGTGCTATACGCTGCCAGCGTTCTATTTTCTTTTGGACGTTGTCACCAAATTCAGGGATTGTTCTCTCAGTGGTGACAGGGATAATCTCTGACACACCTGTTTCAACAGCCTTCTGTATCACAAGGTCAAACTTTTTGCCTTTTAATACTGCTACCGCAAGTCGCAGGTTGAAACTGTTCTCAACAGGTTCTGACCGGGAAAGCACGGTACATTGAATGGTTTCATCCCCCACACTGCTCACTTTTGCCTCATACAGCCTTCCCCG
>JAGYNX010000232.1 GCA_018399855.1 Spirochaetota bacterium | reverse complement strand
CCTGACATTGATATTGTACTAATATCACATGACCATTATGACCATCTTGACATAAATACTATCCGCGAACTGGGAAACAACCCGCTGTATATTGTGCCCCTTGGAGTTGAAAATATACTTTCAGATTTAGATATATCCAATGTTTCTGTTCATGACTGGTGGGAAACAAACGAATATCAAAACATCAACGTATCCGCTGTACCTGCACAGCATTTTTCAGGGCGTACAATGTTTGACAGAAACAATCGCCTGTGGTGCGGTTGGGTTATCACTACAAGTAAAAGTGTAATTTATTTTGCCGGTGATACCGGGTATTTTCCCGGTTTTACAGAAATTAATGACAAGTTTGGCAAGATTGATATCGCCATGTTACCAATAGGCGCATATAAGCCCAGGTGGTTCATGGGACCTGTTCACCTTGACCCGGCTGATGCAATCAAGGCATATATGGATTTAAAAGCCGACATTTTCGTCGCTATTCACTGGGGTACATTTCCCCTTGCAGATGAAGAAATGGATGAGCCGCCGAAATTACTTTTTCACGAACTAGATAAACTTGGATTTGAACATGAAAATTTCAATGTCTTTGCTCACGGAGAGACAAGAACATTTCAAACTTCGCCGAGTGAAAAAAGATAATGAATCACTTCCCGCTGTTAATTTGAATGTGGCAAAGGAATAGTTCTGCACGTTAGTTTATTTATTCATACTTAAAAATAAATTATCTTGACTTTTTGTTTTCAAAATGAACTTTTTAACAATACGTATTGATTTTAATTTTTTTATCCAGTATACAAACAAACTTCAGGGGAAACAGATGAGAATTATTGCCATATCGAATAACAAGGGAGGTGTGGGTAAAACAACTACAACTGTCAACCTTGCTGCCGCATTGCATTTACTTGATAAAAAGGTCCTTGTTATTGATATTGATCATCAGGCACAGTCAACATATCATCTCGGGTACAACCCAAACAATATTAAGCACACAGTTTATGATGCCATGAAAGGTGAAATATCCTATGAAGATATTATTATAGACAGGAAAGGACTGCATTTACTTCCGGCTAACATGGACTTAAAAGATATTGAGTTCTTACCCATACCCGCAAAAGAGTTTCTGCTCAAAGACGCGCTTGAAGATTTGAGCGGTTATGATTATGTTCTTGTTGATTGTCCACCATCACTGGGAACGCTAACCTTGAACGCCCTTAGTTTCTGCAACGAAATATATGTTCCACTACAGGTGCAATTTCTGCCTTTTCACGGTATGTATAACCTTTTTGAGGCAGTTCAACTGGTCAAGAAAAGACTTAATAAAAATATTGAAATAACCGGTATTATTGGAACCATGTTCAACGCAAAAAAAATCATCAATAACGAGGTTATTGCTGAAACAGAGAAGCGGGTACCCGGAAAATTATTCAAATCATTAATTCGGGACAATGTAGCATTACAGGAAGCTCCCAGCTGGGGACAAACTATATTCGAATACAAAAGCGACAGCAATGGCGCCGAAGACTACATGTTATTGACAAAGGAAATACTGGAACGCTACGGGGAAAGTTAGAAAAACCTATTGTAAGGCATCGTATACAGAAGATATCAATATATCTTCTGTATACGGTTTTTGAATATACTTATATCCTTTCTGCTTTATAATCTTCATATGGGATTTTCTATCAGTATATCCGCTGCTCATTATAATGCTAATATTGTTATTTCGCCCTGTTAAAACCTCAACAAGATCAAGGCCGTTCCCATCCGGAAGAACAACATCACAAAAAA
Source organism: Spirochaetota bacterium (assembly GCA_018399855.1). Taxonomy (GTDB): domain Bacteria; phylum Spirochaetota; class UBA4802; order UBA4802; family UB4802; genus M55B154. Next base: position 2,029 of record JAGYNX010000232.1, on the reverse strand, counting down.
CCAGGTCCAGTTCATATTTCAGATCATTTGCAAGGCTTTTTGCCGAACCAATACTTTCCGCAGGGTATACTGTATAGCCATGATTATCCAATACAAATGTAATCATCGACCTGACTTGATCCTGATCTTCAACAACCAGAATTTTTTCTCCATTACCACGAGATTGAAACACTTTTTTCGAATTTTTGCTAACTGGTTTCATTTTATTGAAATCTTCAGCACGGAACAATAATGTAAACTCTGTTCCCTGACCTACCTGGCTATTAACCTTTATCAGCCCATTATGCTGTTTCACAATACCATACACAACCGCAAGACCTAATCCGGTTCCCTTTCCATTTTTCCTGTTACTATAGAATGGTTCAAAAATATTTTGCAATATTTCCTTCTCCATTCCAATACCATTATCACGTACATCAATCGAAATATATTGACCGGGTTCAATTTCAGGATTTACCATCTTGTCTTCTTCGGAAATTTCGACATTACCGGTCTCAATAATTAATGTGCCACCTTCATGCATCGCCTGCATGGAATTAAGAACAAGATTCATAATAACCTGCTCAATTTGTATCTGGTCCCCATATAGAACAGAATCTTTTGCATTTAGGCTGGTTATAAGATTAATCTCCTCACCAATAAGCCGACATAACATCTTATTCATATTTTCAACGATACTGTTAATATCAATAAATTCTTTCTGTAGAAGCTGTTTCTTACTGAACGCAAGCAACTGTCGTGTCAGGGCAGCAGACCGCTGCGCGGCCCTGAGAATTTCATCAACAAATTCAATGCCCGGACCCGTTTCATCAATTGTCTTCTTTAGTATTTCTCCATACCCTATTATCGCGGTTAAAATGTTATTAAAATCATGTGCAATCCCTCCGGCAAGGGTGCCGATAGCTTCCATTTTCTGCACCTGGTGCAGTTGTGATTGAATTTTTTGTTTCTCAGCTTCAGCGTTCTTCTTTTCCGTGATATCACTTACAATCCCTAAATTTCCTATGTGTATATTGTTATCATCAAAAACCGGTTGGGGTGAAATATTTGTATATGCAATATTACCATCTTTTTTTACCCATACAATTTCATTATCCATTGCATATACATTACTATTAGTATTTACGTCAAAAAGGTATTCAAATAAATTTCTTTCTTCGAAAAGAAAGTCTGTCAGCATACTACCAATCATCTCCTCATACGCATATCCAAGAATCTCAATTAATGAATTATTAACGAATGTTATAAGACCATTCCTGTCAATAACGAACAGTCCTTCATTCATTGTTTCTACAAGTAACCTGTATCTTTCTTCACTTTTTCTAAGTACATTTTCTGATTTTTTTTGAGATGATATATCCGTGATCACGGCAGCAAAATAAAGTGGTTTACCATTGCTATCATTTATATAAAACAAGTTTTGAATAGTAGGCACCTGTTTTTGATCACATGTGTACAATATCAATTCACCGGACCATTGTCCTGATTTTGAAAGGTTTTCTGCGATCATATTAATACTTTGAACACGCTGGTTTATGTCATAATAATCTCTCAAATTTGTACCAGTAATTCCATCCGGCATATTAACATTAACAATGTTACAAAAGCCCGGGTTTGCGTATATTATCTCATAATCCAATTTAGTTATTAAAAGACCCTGACCAGAGGCATCAGCAAATCTCTTGAAAATTGAAAGATCCTCGTTTGCCTTTAATAGTTTCACTGAAGTTTGCTGAATTGTTTCATTTAAGGATTCCATTTCAGAGTATTGCTGTTCAATCTCCTTTAGCTTCAATTCAAGATACCTGCTCAATTCTACATTCTTATTCAGTTCATCTTCAGTTTTTAACAATGAATTATCTGTTACACGTGAGACAAGAAACAATAACGTTGATAATATTATTATTGTAATATTTACATTTATCAATGTACCAATTATATAGTTTGGATCGGGAGGATTGTGCAATTGTATAACAGAAACAGACAGGGCAGTAGTTGTTATCAAGATAAAAAAGGTAGCAACAGACAG
>JAGYNX010000231.1 GCA_018399855.1 Spirochaetota bacterium | reverse complement strand
TTCCAGCATAAAGAGTTATATTTCTTGTAGAACTTGTTATTTTCATATTTGATCATTATGGGGTATCTTTATGAACAAGACAACACCTTACATATACCGGGAATACGAGGAACCGAAAGGTCCTGTTGTTCTGCAGTATGCTGATGAATGTGATCGCCTGGTTGCTGCCATCAAGTATTTCGGTCTTTCAATCCCCGCCGAGATATTTGATGAAGACAGGAGTATATAAGACCACCTGTACGTAATCAGCTGAAATAACTTGACGCATGTATTCCATCAGTTATCCTCATCACGTAATATTTGATCATCATTTTCCCCTGTGAGAAAAACATGACAAGAAAAAATATTCTCTTTAAACTGGTAAATCTGTATCCTCCTTTTCTCGGTGCGGGAATACGGGTGAAGGTATCAAAGGATATTAAAACCATTGATGTAACCCTCAAACTTTCATTTTTTAATCGCAATTATGTAGGTACACAATATGGCGGCTCCATGTATTCCATGTGTGACCCATTTTACATGATATTACTGATGGAAAACCTGGGAAAGGAATATATCGTGTGGGATCAAAGCGCCGCAATAACCTTTAAAAAACCGGGAAAGACCAACCTCAGGGCAACTTTTCATATACCCGAATCACAGTATAAAGACATAAAATCACAACTGGAAGTTAAGGAGAAACTTTATCCTGTGTTTACTGTTGATATTCTCGATAACGATGACAATATTGTGGCTACTGTAGATAAAACAATCTATATAAAAAAGAAATAATAAAATAATTTAAAAACTACCACCACGCAAGAATCGCACCACCAGTTCATATACTTTTTTTTCGAAAAGAATTCCTGAATGGCTGCGGGGTATAACCACGAAATCGCGCATTCCTTCCACGGGTGTATGCGATACTGCCACGGTACCATCATCATCACCAGGTAGTATCAACGAGTTCACCGGGTTCATTGAAGCACAGCCGGCTATTACCCCTGTGGGTATTTTTAATGGATCCAGCCTGCTCAGTATACTGCCCGATCCGGTACTCAGCTGGACAAGTGCGGGACCGAAAAACCACCTGGCAACTTTGTATTCCTTCAGCACCTCTGCCATGGTACTCCCCCTGTTGGGTGGTGCGATCATAACCATAGATTTAATTGAGGATCCCGAATACATAGTCAGGTAATATCGCGCAACAATACCCCCCATCGAATGAGTAACAAAATGTATGTTGCCGTCATTATTATTACGAATAGATTCTACAACGGGTCGAATATACTCTGATGCGATAACCTCTATAGTTTTACTGGTTGATGGATAATTAATATTATGGATTATATATCCCTGTTCTTCAAGGTATAGCGCAAGAGGTGTCATAATCAACGAACTCATTGCCAGTCCATGCATCAGAATAACGTGTTCCCTGTTATGCTCCCCTTCAGCATAACCAGTTGTTCCTGCAAGAAAAAGTACAGTACATGCTGCAACAGCTACTCCCCGGATCAGTTGCATTTTCATATATCAAACCCCCAAATGTTCGTATCTACTTGACGCATCGCTTATTATATGAGATAAATGTGTTAAGTATCTTTATTGTATCACTTTACACTATCGTGTATGAAAGTGCAACTGTACTATACTATTATAAGATGTTCCAAATTTTAACTTAAATATACAGGTATCACCTATGATTATTTTTGCCATCAGCGACCTCCATGGTTGCGCTAAGAAGCTTGAGATGGTTGAAAACAGGATATCCTCTGCAGACCTTGTTGTTGTGGCAGGTGACCTTACTAAACACCATACTGTTGATGAAGCAATGCAGCAACTTGATGTGATCAACTCTTACAACTCTAATATTATTGCAGTTCATGGTAACTGGGACAGCCCTTCAGTGCTTGAACATATGCAAAAGAAAGGCATATGCCTGCACGCAGACGGCAAAATCATAGACGATATTGGTTTTTTCGGTGTGGGAGGTTCAAGTCCCACACCCATGAATACACCATCAGAATACTCTGAAAAGCAAATTGCCTCATGGTTACAAAAGGGCTTTGCCAAAGTTCAAAACGCATCAAGAAAAATACTGGTAACACACAGTCCCCCACGGGGGGCACGCGACAGGACTTTTTTTGGAATGCACGCAGGAAGCAGGGCCATCAGTGATTTTCTGGAATCACACTTGATTGACCTTTGTATATGCGGTCATATTCATGAAGCACACGGTACGGAGCAATATCATCATACCAGGGTAGTCAATACCGGTGCCTTGAAAAACGGAAGATATTGCACTATCTATATTGGATCAAACATCACCGTTGAACATGATGCAATAAGAAAACACGGTATTAAGTTCTGGTAAATTCACTCATGTGTTTGAATAATGTTTCACCCTCCAATGCCATGAAGTGGATATACAATTTTTTTGATATAATTGGCCACGTCCTTTGCGTGCTGAAAACAATTATCCTTTTCATATCCGCCAATAGCATATGGTTCATCATACAATGAACCTGATTCAGACTCTGGTCCATACATCATTCCGCCTACAGATCCTGCAAAGTCATCACGCGGCTCAACTCCGCAAAATATTGACCATGCCAGCGCCCACAGGGCAGAGGTTTTAAACAGGTTATACCCACCGCCACCGGTGGCCAGGATTTTTTTGGCGTTCTTATTTATAATGTCTAACACTTTTGCGTATCCATTGCTGGTCAGGTTAAGATGTGCCAGAGGATCATCTCGATGTCCATCCCCTCCAACCTGAATACATACAAGGTCAGCATCAAATTGCTTGAGAAGGGGTGGTATTATTTCCTCAAACGCGTACACGTAAACTTCATCATCGGTATCTTTCAGAAGGGGAATATTAACATTAAATCCCTCACCAACCCCTTTGCCAATTTCATTCTCATACCCTGTACCGGGGAAAAGTGAATGCCCTGTCTCATGTATGGAAAAAGTAAACACCCGGTCATCGTTGTAAAAAGCGTTTTGTACACCATCACCATGGTGTACATCTATATCGATATACGCAATTTTATACCCCTTGTTGGCAAGATCATGCAGGGTAACGGCAATATCGTTTATATAGCAGAATCCCTCGGCATGATCACTCATTGCGTGATGGAAACCGCCTATTGGATTGAACGCAAACCGGGTATCTTCTAATACAAGCTTTTGTGCCGCGATGTAAGTCCCCCCCGATGCATGCAATGAAAAAGAGTATAAATCCTTGAATATCGGATTGTCATGTGTGCCAAGGCCGAACTCCAACAGTCCCAGGTCAAACTCACCTGTATCACATGTCTTCAACGCATTTATGTACTCTTTTGTGTGGAAGAGATAGAGCAAGTCTTCAGGCATTGGTTCAGGCTTTATTACAGCCTGGTTTATTTCATCCAGCAGCGAGTACCTGTGTAACAGGTCATACATCTGCCGCGCACGTACAGGCTTGAACGGATGAGTAGGAGAATACTCAGTATTTGCAAGCTCTTCTGAATATACCAGTATATTGTCCATAAACCCTCATTAATTTTTCAGTTATTGTGATAAAATGTCCATTTTAATTCAACATTTTTTTTGACCATTTTTTTTTGGTTATATCATCCATATACACAAATAAATCACAGAGAATCCGGGTTACAGAGAAAAGTGAATAAATAGTATAAATATATTCACGGTATAAATAGTGTCCTGAAGGCGAATAGAAGGGGCAACACTACGAAAAGGAACAGGACAGTGTTGAATACAAAAAGACTGGAAGCCATTCGTGAATCCAGCCTGAACAAAATAGACGTAACTACTGAATAAATATGCCCCGTAGGT
>JAGYNX010000230.1 GCA_018399855.1 Spirochaetota bacterium | reverse complement strand
GATTAACAGATTATTAAGGGGTTATTAAGATTTTATGAATAATCATCTTCTCTTTTTCCTGATGCACAGGGACCGTAATCCACAGGCCTGCAGTCACTATTCACTATTCACTACTCACTACTCACTACTCACTACTCACTACTCACTACTTACTACTTACCCGCGTTCTCCGAGTCTCCGCGTGATACCCCATTTGCCCCCCTTATTTATCTTGACATAATGAAGTTCACACTTCAAAACGTGTAGAAATGACACATACCTGGATGACAGGTCATACGTATCAGCATATTATACGAGGTAGATAATGGAGTGCAGTTGCGGCGGTGTGGTCGTTGAAGGGAAGAGCTGCTATCGCGCCAGCGGGGAGAGGTACTGTTACATTCTTGAGGACATACCGGCCTACCGCTGCACCCGTTGCGGAAAAGTTTTATTTGAAGACGACGTGGTTGACAGGATAAAAAAACTCGTCAACCGCATAGAACGGGAAAGCAACGAAATAACCACAGGAAAATCATCCATACACAGTTACGATTATTAATAAAACCATGGAGTTAATCATGAGAGTACGTTTTGCCCCAAGTCCTACAGGGTATCTTCACGTGGGAAACGCTCGAACAGCGGTTCTCAATTACCTGGTGGCACAAAAGAACAAGGCTACCTACGTGTTGCGTGTAGAAGACACCGACATGGAACGAAGCAGCAGGCAGTCAGAGCAATCCATAATGGATGACCTTCGCTGGCTTGGCATCACCTGGGACGAAGGTCCCGTAGAGGGGGGAGATTACGGCCCATACCGCCAGTCAGAACGCTTTGACATATACAGCGAGTACACACAGCGTCTTCTCGCCGAGGGGAAGGCATATCACTGCTATTGCTCACAGGAGGAGCTGGATCAGCTTCGCCAGCAGGCCGACAGGGAAAAACGGCCCTTTGTATATCCCGGCAACTGCAGAAATCTCAGCGACAAGCAAAAACAGCAATTCCAGTCGGAAGGACGCAAGCCCACCGTACGTTTCCTGGTGCCCGACGACGAAACAATAACCGTCAATGATCACATAAAAGGAACCATCACCTTCAACAGTCAGCATATCGGCGGTGATTTTATAATCGTCAGGTCAGACGGGGTTCCCATTTACAACTACATCGTTATTATCGACGACGCACTTATGAAGATCACACACGTGATCCGGGGGGAAGACCACCTGCCCAATACCCCCAAGCAGGTACTGGTGGCCAAAGCCCTGGGGCTGCCCCTTCCCGAGTACGCCCATATGCCCCTCTTGCTTGGTCCCGACAGGGCGAAGCTCAGCAAGCGTCATGGCATAACCTCGGTTGCGGTATACAGGGACGAAGGATACCTGCCCGAGGCCCTCATGAATTTTCTTGGCATACTGGGATGGGCTACAGAAAGCGGCGATGAGGTACTTTCTCCAGATGAACTTGTACAGCAATTCGAATTGTCAAACCTGGCAAAGAGTTCTGCACTGTTTGATTTTCAGAAATTACGATGGATGAACGCCATTTATATCCGCGATTATGCGCTGGATGCCATAACCGATCTTTTCATACCCTATATCGAAAAAGCCGGATATTCCCTTGAGCAGGTAGACAGAAAATGGTTTGAATCAGTAATAGACCTTGTTCGGGGAAACTGCGAGGTGCTGTCCGACATACACAAGCATATCAGCATATTTCTTGACCAGGTTCCCGAACCCGAAGAAGAAGCAAAAGCATTATTTGAGGGGGACGAGGATGCCAGAACCATAGTCTCGGCTGCCCTTAAGCTTCTGAAAAACGGGACATTGCATCAGGATAACTTTGTCAGTGATACCATCGCCCTTATCAAGGAAGAGACTTCCCTGAAGGGGAAAAAACTATTCTTACCCATTCGGGCCATGCTGACCGGAAGACTGCATGGGCCTGAACTTGACAGGTCACTCCCCCTGATCGGGTTTGATATCTTTTCACAGCGCATAGAAGACGCCGCCAGCAGGTATCTCAACCAATGAAACGCAGGCAGCACATAATGCAAAAGGGGCTTTCTCTCCTCATGGTTCCCCTCCTGGTGACATGTTGCGGTATAACCATGCCCAAAACCATTCCCACGGGCACCAACAGCTATACCGTCAGGGTAAACGGCACCGAGGTGGGAAAAGCTGTCATGAGCAATACACTGCAGAATGACGAGTATATATACACCAGCCGCATAACCATGGGTAATGCCCTGATGAAACATACCATTACCCATATCATAGTAGAGAAAACAGATTTCACACCCGTCCGTCTTGAAACACATGAAATAACAACACAGGATGGACGTGATATACGAAGCGATCTTGTCGCCACCTTCGATGGGCAGACTGTTACGATAAAGAATGGAGATCACACCGCCCGGGTTACATTGAAAGATGACTTTGTTCTGGACGGCAATTACTTCACCCACAAGCTGATACAAAACAATTTCCGTAAGGGATTCACCGCAAGCGCCCGGTTGTATGATCCCTCCATAGAACTTCAGCAAACGATACCGGTCACATTCGAGGTTATCGGGGAAGAAACCATCATGACAGGTATAAAACCGATAGCAACAATTCACCTTCGTCAACGCATCGGCAAGGTGCAAGCCATCGACACCTATATAGACGAAACAGGCACGGCGGTGAAAGTTATCATGGAAATGATGAACATGAAAATGGAAATAACGAGGGCTAGCAAAGAATGAGAATGACACATGGTAGAAAAGCAACCTGTCTTTTTATAATTGGTACCTCTTTATTGATGTACGCGGTCACCGCGATCGGGTCGGACACACCTTCCACCTTTGATCCAGCGTTGTCAACGGTAAAGGTACAACAGGTCGCCCCCGGGGCTTACACCGAAAAGCTTTCATTATACCTTCTCACGTCCAGCAATACCTCTTTCTCACTCCCTGAAACCGCCTTTCAAAAAGTAATACAACAAAAAACCCTGGGAGAGAAAACAGGTATCATCGTCTCAACCGGCAGGAACAGGGAACACGCCGACAAACCATCAGGTTTTCATACCAGGGATACACGCCTGCTTAACATGGACCATTCTTCAGTAAAAGAGTTATCAGCAGAGATAAAGGGCACCGACACCGATAAAACAATTGCAGTCATAGAATCCAGGGTACACAAAATCATTAAAAATAAATCCTATGGTATTCCACTTGTAAGCGCCCCAAAGATAATTGAGGCAAGAAGCGGCGACTGCACAGAACACACTGTACTCAGTGTGGCATTACTGAGGTCACTTGATATCCCGGCAAGGGCCATCGTTGGCATGGTTCTGACTAAAAGATTTGCAGGCAAATGTAACGTATTCGTATATCACATGTGGGCAGAGGCTTTTATCGACGGATCATGGGTAATGGTAGATGCCACCCGTCCCGGCGAGAAACATCCCAACAGGTATATTGCACTGGCCTTTCATTCTCTGGAAACCAAAACCCCGTTGAGTTACCTCGAGGCATTGTCCGCCATCAAGGAGCTCTCCGTCACTTACGTAAAACCATAAGTCACTCTTTCGGGATTCCTGGAAATAAAAACAGTTATTAATAATCGAAATATATAAAAACTAATTTGTCTAATTTTTTTCCCCACCCGCTTCGCTCGATGAACACAGATGATGTGTGATCAGAATTGATTGAAAAGTGAAGTATGGAATTTTCTATATCATGAAGAATGTAAATAATAGTATCACGCGGAGACGCGGAGAATGCGGAGAGTTGGTGCCCTCCCTCAGCACCTCCGCGCCTCTGTGTGAAACAAGTTTAGTATTGATGAAGAGTCTTAAGTTTTATGGTG
>JAGYNX010000023.1 GCA_018399855.1 Spirochaetota bacterium | reverse complement strand
ACCGTTCTAATCCGAAGAGTGCCTATCGGTCACTTGAGCGGGCCCGCGAAAAAATAAAGGGTGGCACATCCATTGTCATCCTCCCAGAAGGAACCCGCAGTACTACAGGTGAAATAGGCAGTTTTAAACGAGGCCCTTTTCAGATGTCCATAGACCTTAACCTTCCCATGCTGCCGGTAACCATAGCAAACACGAAATATATTCTGCCTGCCGGTACGTTGAACCTTTTTCCGGGACGGGCTATAATGCAGATACACCAGCCTGTTGATCCGTCTCAATACGGGGCTGACAGTATCGAAGAATTTCGAGACCATGTGAAAGCTGTTATTCAGGGCGGTCTTGATACATATCAAAAAAAGGAGTAGACCATGGAAATAATAACACTGGTTGGAGTTGCAGCTGCGGTAGTATTGGCATACATGACCATGTTTTTTATCATCGCCCTGATCACGAAAGACAACAGCATCGCTGATATTGCCTGGGGGCCGGGCTTTATCGTGGTCAGTGCTGCGGTTCTTTTTTACACCGGTACATTCGAACTTCGCCAGCTTATAGTTATGGGACTTGTGACAATTTGGGGCCTGCGCCTGGCTGTCCGTATCGGCAGGCGAAATATCGGTCATGGTGAAGACTGGCGTTATAAAAAGTGGCGTGAAGAATGGGGGAAGTTCTTTATACTGAGAAGTTACCTGCAGGTGTTCATTCTTCAAGGGGCTTTCCTTATCCTGAATATCATGCCGGTGCTGGTAGTTCACGCGGGGGGAGGCACGTCGCTGGCCATCCTGGATTATATCGGAATCGGGATATGGATAATAGGATTTATATTTGAAGCACTGGGTGATTATCAACTTGATGTGTTTCTTGAAAATCCGGACAACCGGGGTACCATAATAAACAGTGGATTATGGCGTTACACCCGTCATCCCAACTACTTTGGCGAGGCTGTCATGTGGTGGGGGATCTTTGTTATTGCCCTGTCAGTGCCGGGGGGATGGATCGGGATTATCGGGCCGCTTACAATAACCCTGCTGCTGCGATTTGTTTCAGGGGTTCCCATGACCGAACGGGGCATGGAAGATGTTCCGGGATTTGAAGATTACAGGAAACGCACCAACGCCTTTATTCCCTGGTTTCCTAAGAAGGGATAAAAAGTGCACTATATCCAACAGCCGGGAAGGGGGCACGTACCGGTTACCGGTGAGAATTTTGAAAGGGCTGTTCGCCTGCTTGATGAGCGGGGCAGGTGAACTCCCTTACAGCTAACTTGTCCGAATAACAAACAAGTTAGCTGCACTCACCCGCCCGTGCGCGAGCGGGCGTCGGTAGCATGGGGGTACTTATTATATGAAAAAGTATTTGATTTACTCTTTTATCTGTATATTTTCAGAAAAAAGCAAAACATTATGTCGAAGATTTTCAGTGGAACGGTTTGTAAATACTTCTTTTTTTCAAACAAAGGTATTCCATTTGAATATTGTAATGTCCATATAAGAAAAGAAAGAATTATCCAAAAATTACGGGTATCGTAGAATTAAGATGACAGATGAAAAATCAAAGTCAAATGAGTTGCAGGTATTCAGCAACTTTGTTGTTTTTAAAACAGCACAGGGAAAAGTTAATATTGATGTCTTTTTTTATGAGGAAACCCTGTGGCTGACACAGAAAAAAATTGCTGAGCTGTTTGAAAAAGCTCGTTCTACTATTACAGAACATCTTAGTAATATTTTTAAAGATGCTGAGCTTGAAGAAAATTCAGTATGTCGGGATTTCCGACATACTGCTGAGGATGGCAAAACATACACTTCAAAATTTTATAATTTGCAGGCAATCACAGCTGTTGGATTTAAAGTCAATTCTCACCGGGCTATAGAGTTTAGAAAATGGGCTAATCAGATATTGCATGAATACATCATCAAGGGCTTTGCCATGGATGATGAACGACTTAAACAAATCAAGCATTTTGGTGAAGATTATTTTGAAGACATGCTGGAGCGGATTCGGGAAATCCGCCTCAGCGAACGGAGGATTTACCAAAAAATAACTGATATTTATGCGCTCTCAGCCGACTATGACAGCAAATCAGAAATAACTAAGCAGTTTTTTGAGGCAGTGCAAAACAAACTTCATTGGGCGATTACAGGAAAAACCGCAGCTGAAATTATTTATGATGAAGCGGATGCGGAAAAAATATATATGGGTTTAAAAACCTGGAAACATGCACCGGATGGCAAAATTTTAAAGAATGATGTATCAGTTGCCAAAAATTATCTCAATGAAGAGCATCTAAAACAACTTGAAAGAATTGTTTCTGCTTATCTTGATATGGCGGAAAACAGGGCAATCAACAGAAGAGTAATGAACATGAAAGATTGGGACGCTTTTCTGGTGCAGTTCCTTGAATTAGCAGATTGTCCGTTGCTAACTGACTCGGGAAAAGTGTCTATGCTGGAAGCGAAAATTAAAGCCGAAAGCGAGTATGAAAAATACCGTCCAATTCAAGACAGGCTTTTTGAATCGGATTTCGACAGGGAAATTAAAAAGTTGATAGGCAAGAAGGATAAAGGATGAGACTGATGAAAATATCAGCCTTCCATATCTATTAACCGGGAATTATGCTCGTATATGATTACTACTTAAGAAGAGACGCTGGCTGGTTCGATCTGCCCACAACCCAGCGCAGCAGCGAATGAACAAGTGCAACCGGAAGGCACAGCGCCCCGCCTGTCAGCATCCAGACTTCATAAACTATTGAACTGTCCTTATAAGGTCTTCCTTTTATACGTGAGATAAATGCGCTATAGGGTATACCGTACATGTTTCCTACCATCATCAGCTGTACAGCCGAAAGAATGACTTCTGCTTTTTCTTCACCGTATTCGCGTACGATTTCATCGTAAGTTTCCCTGTCGGGGTATCCCCTGGTGTCAGCAAAGTGCTGGGCAAACATTATTGCCTTTGCCTCTTCTGGTTTGATGATTGCATCATCGCCATTTAATAAGCCGGTAATCTCTTCGTTGCTCATGCCTTTGTTCAGGGCCATCCTGGTATGAGCATACGAACAGGCGGCACAGCCGTTCACCTCGGTGACAGCCAGGTGCAGCCGCTCGATGAACTGGTTCTCTACCAGCCCGTTTATTTTGTTACCTATCAATTTGGCAATTGCCCGTGGTACGTAGAGGTATGTCATGTACAGTTCGGGAAGGCTGAACTTGCGTTTGTATTCATGCCTGGAACGAGTTGAGTCGGGGATCTTTGTTTTCATTTTCTTGTATCCTGGAGTATGTTTAATGTATGCCTGTTAACTTATCTCACTCTTCCCGAATTCCCGGGAATATTCAACTGTTATTTGTAATATGAAACACTGAAATTGCGTGTGTATCGATGAAGAGAATTAAGTTATATAGTTTGAATGGTTCTTGACTTGAGTGTAACAGGAGGTTTGATAAAATTTGCTCATTCCGGAATTTTGGGAAAAACCATCATAATTTATTTTATGTCTATAAATCATTATTAACAATCCAAAAAAGTTTATAATATCATACGGCTTTAAATACATGAAACCGCCCGCTTCGCTCGATAAACGCGGATGATTAGTGAATAGTGAGCCGGGAGAAGTGAACTGATCATCCCCGCATCATCTCACTGTCATTCCCGCCCCCGCCTGCGCGGGGATAAACTGCGGCGGGAATCCATTCTGTTACAGCAACCCGTCAAATAGATCAAGCCAGCCGGGATTCTCTTTCTCTATTAGATTTATTTTCCACTGGCGGTTCCACTTTTTCAACTGCTTTTCACGAATGATAGCTTCGTTAACATCATTTGCCTGTTCATAATAAACAAGATCTTTCACTTTATATTTTTTCGTAAAACCTTCCAGCAGTCCTTCTTTATGCTCATACATTCTTTTAACCAGGTTACTGGTAACTCCGATGTACATCGTACCGTTTTTTCTGCTGGCTAAGATATATACATAATACTGCATGCTGTTTACTCCTGGATTCCCGCCGCAGTTTATCCCCACGCAGGCGGGGACGGGAATGACATTGTTGGTCCATCGGGAATGACATTTTTAAATACATGAAACCGCCCGCTTCGCTCGACGCCGTGCTGAGCGACGCCGAAGCATAAACGCGGATGATTAGTGAATAGTGAGCCGTGAGAAGTGAACTGATCCCAATAATCCGGAAAGACCCAAAAAATCATATGGACATGGTTTTTTATGATGATATACTGCCTTCACCTTAAATAATTTCCGGAGGATTGCAGTGAATCGTGTTATTCTTGCAGCCATGCTTCTCGCAGCTATCCTGCTGCTGTTGCTCTGGCTGATCTTAAAGCCGGGTAGCAGGTTGGATTTCCCTCCTTATACACCAGGATCTGCACATGTACTGTATGACGAATCACATGAGAACGTATGGGGTATATGGGACACCGGGTATTTTGGTTATTCAACGTTTGCCGGTGCCCTTGTTGACCGGGGTGTTCCCGTTTCATGCCTTTCACGTCCGCTCCATGAAGTGCTGGCCCATGAAGAGACCTGGCATTATGAGAAAACAATACTTGTGCTGAGCGTGGCACGTTTTCAGCGTTACCTGCCGGATGAAATAACTGCCGTGGTGAATTTTGTGGAGAAGGGCGGGCTGCTCATGGTTATCGGTGAACATGAAAACATGTTTGAATCTTCAGATTTTCATAATCCCCTGTTGCAGAAGTTCGGACTGAAGATAAACGATGATTTCGTGGGGAACACCATCGATCCGGACAGCATTCACATGAACCGGGTTTCTGTTTTTAACCAGGAGTCATTCTCTTCTATATTCGGTCTCGGGAATGTTCTGCATATGCTTTCAGCCTCTATCGATTTTACCGGCAAAGGCGAAACGGTTGTTCTTTTGGAGGGGGATAGAGAGGGTGATACAGTACCCATAGCGATGGGGGTTCGCCGCGGAAGAGGGGCAGTGGTGGTGCTGGGCGACAGCGAGATGCTGTGGAACGCTGATGGGATAATTGGTATCGGTGCCGGAGACAACATGGAATTTATACTTTCATGCGTGGAGTGGCTGCTTGCATCAACGATGGAGAAGCTGGAGCCCTCCGCGTCTAACCGCATATTGGAAAACAACGATACTGTTATTCGTTTTGCCGGGGAGATATCGGGCACAGGCATCGATTCCTCACCTTCGGGTCTTCAAAAATTTTTCTCCAGACTTAACGAGTATTCAGAGATGAAAGGGAAAAACACTGAAGAGGTTAAAGGGGATGTTCTCGTTGCAGCTGCACCGTTGAAGCCGTTAAAGAAAGAAGATCTTACAGGAAGGCGGCTGGTTCTTTTTTCCGAATCATACATGGTACCGCAGAAGTTTACCGTGTGGGGACACAGGCTTATTTCCATGGGGGCAGACGGGGAGAATGATGTATACAGGTCACTGGATAAAGAATACGGGATACGTGTTGAGCCATGTTTTCTGACAGACGGTGGAATTGATGGATCATACCTTGATTGCAGTGTTCCATTTTCCGGAAAAAAATTATTGCTGCACAGGGCGGGGGCGTTGCAAGTTGAAACCGGCAGGGCGTCACAAAATACCTTCGTATACAGGGCAATGCTTCCTGATTCGATATGGGGTGAAACTTCCCATCCCGGTATTGTGGTAAAGAATGAAGGGAGGCCCCTGTACCAGTCGTCAGATATTTCAGCACCAGTCCTGGTATATGCTGATGCAAACCTGCTGGTTATTGGCGACAGTGATATTATTGGCAATCAGAATGCCGGTACTGAAGGGTTCAATGCTGTCGTGAAACTGGTTGCAGATTGGATAGGAAAGGGAATCCAGGGCATAAAAAAGCCCTGACATCATCAGGGCTTTTATGAGCGGGTGATGGGAATCGAACCCACGTAGTCAGCTTGGAAGGCTGAAGTTCTGCCACTGAACTACACCCGCTTACCTGCTAAGCATTCTTTTCCATGTTGAAATTTTGTCAAGGATAAATTTCCACTTTCAGTTCACTATAATTTTACATACTTTTTTTTGTATAAATGTTTTAAATGTCATTTTTTTATTGAAATTTCCTTTAACTTTTAACAATATACCATTAATGTGGACTGTTATGTAGAATGGCAATCGTAGTGTTTATTAAATACAATGGATAACGTATACTTGGTGCTGATATGCAAGAATTTATCTTAAACCTGGGTAAAAAAATACAGTATTACCGGAAACGACATGGAATTACGCTGAAGCAGCTGGCAGAATCCATTGGTACTACTCCCAGCCTTATAAGCCAGATCGAAAGGGGGAAGGCCAACCCATCTCTCAGCACCCTCAAGTCCATCGCCGATGTGTTTGATGTGCCGGTTGGGGTTATGTTCGAAAATAATGTACAGAAGCTTACCCAGTCACCTATTATAAAGAAGAATACCCATAGAAAGGTGGTAACCCAGGGAAATGTTCATTACAGCCTGCTCAATCCGGGTTCAAAAGATATGGAAGTTATATTGATCGAGTTTCCTCCCGGGGCCTCAACGGGTGACATGATGTACCGGCATGAAGGATATGAATGCGGCTACCTGCTGAAAGGTGAGCTGGTGGTTGAAATAGAAGACCAGCGTTACATAATGGAGCAGGGTGACAGTATACAGTTTGACAGCCCAAGACATCACAAGATAGTCAACGAAGGATCTACTACCGCGGTGACAGTATGGGCCAACATGGTGCCCTGGATCTTTATTAAGGAATAGATTTTTCCTCTTTCATCGCTTTCAATTGCCTTACCGCCCCCTGATACTTGTTATCAATTATTGACCAGAAACGTGATAGTATGAACCGTAATTTGTACGGTGTGTGCCGTTGCGTTTTTTTATGCTTTTTTCCTTGACAATTATGTCTCATTGTGTGTAAATGTGGGGAATTGTGGGGATTCGTGAAGGTTTCTACCAAATTGGTTCACATGTGAGGCACATTTCAAATGTTTATGGGTGAATACCACCCGACGCTTGATGAGAAGGGACGTGTGGCTATTCCCATGAAGTTGCGAAAAGCGTTCGGTGAGAACTCGGTTATCAACAAGCTCATCATAACACATGGATTCGATAAGTGCGTGATGGCATACCGGGAAGAAGACTGGAAGGACTTCGTGGAAAACAAGCTGGTTAACCTGTCCCAGTCTGACCCGAAAAACCGTATGCGAATCCGATTCTTGCTGGGCGGGGCATGTGAATGCGAACTGGATAAACAGGGCAGGATCATCATTCCAACGTACCTGAAGGATTACTCAGAGATGCAGAAGGATGTCATAATACTGGGACTGTACAACAGGATTGAAGTGTGGAGCAAAGAAGTCTATGAAGATTACCGTCCCGACGGTGAAGCCCTGAACCAGTTCGCCCAGGACCTTGGATTCTAATACCAGTACGTTATTTTTAAGTGAGGCAAAAGGCCCTTTTAATGAGACATAATACAGATGAACATCATTTTGCCCATACCCCCGTAATGCTTAACGAGGTGCTTTCGTTTTTGGAAAGCGTGGTTGAGGCCGATGATGCTGTAATTGTAGATTGCACCATGGGTGAGGGGGGACATGGATGGCACATACTTGAAAAATGGGAACATGTGCGATACATGGGATTTGAGCGGGACCCCGACGTGATAAAGGTGGCAGAAAAACGGCTGGCCCCATTCGGGGACAGGGTGACATGTATAAATGATAACTTTAGAAACCTTGACATTCACCTTGCCGGCATGGAAGGTGGTGTATCGTTTATATTGTACGATTTTGGTATTTCTTCTTTTCACTTCGACAGAAGCGGGAGAGGGTTCAGTATTAAACAGGACGAACCCCTTGACATGCGGCTTGACAAAACCATTAAAAGAAGCGCCGCCAATATCGTGAATGAAGACTCAGAAAATGAGTTGACAGATATATTCTATGGCTATGGAGAAGAACGCTGGGCACGAAGAATTGCCCGGAACATTGTTAAGGCCCGTGAAAAGGAGCCTGTGCTGACAACCGAAGGGCTGGCGGGTATTGTGCTTGGCTCAATACCCAGGCGTTTCCATGTGAAGAATATTCATCCTGCCACCAGGGTTTTCCAGGCATTACGTATTGCCGTTAATGACGAATTGAATGCCATAGACGAGTCGCTTGTTAAGTCTATAGGCTTTTTAAAGAGAGGTGGACGGATAACGGCCATCTCTTTTCATTCACTGGAAGACCGTATAGTGAAAAACCGTTTCAGACGCTGGTCAAAAGGATGCACCTGTGATGCTGAGCCCCTTCACTGTCAGTGCACAGGCAGGCCCCTTGTGAAGCTTTTGACAAAAAAGCCCATGGTGCCCGGTGAAGAAGAGATCAGGTCAAATTCCCGTTCACGCAGCGCGAAGCTGAGAACCTGCGAGCGTGTGCATGAGGAAGGACGAAGATAATGGACAGGGATGATAGAAGTAACATTTTCAGGTATACCACCGTTGTTCTGGTGGTTATCGTGTTCGTGATAATGTACGTGTGGCAGAATATCGAGGTTATGCGTATGAAAATGAGCTATCGTGAAACCAGGTCGCAGGAAATTGAACTGATAAAGAAAAATGACAGGCTGCGTTACGAGATCAGCAAACTGAACAGGCTTGATGCCATACGGGAATATGCCGGGCGTAAAGGCCTGCGGCCTGTAAATGAAAAAGATATTACCATTTTGAAACTGGACGAAAAACGTGAACAGAAACAATGAACTGACATATAGTTCTTTTGATCTGCAGACCCTGCTTCATGGGATGGAGGGTATAGAGTTATATAATGCTGATCGGGAAATACGTGTCAGTGGTATAGAGTATGATTCCAGGAAAGTTGAGGGTGACTCGCTTTTCGTGGCTATCGAGGGAATGGAAACTGACGGCCATACATTTGTTGCCGGCGCGGTTGAGGCTGGTGCCAGCGCGGTTATGATCGCAGTAAGTCGTTTTGAAGAATTCAGTTACCTGGCACAGAAGGGTGTTGGTATCGTGACAGCCGCTGATACAAGGGCGGCCCTTTCGATGATCTCTTCGAGATTTTTCAGCGATCCATCACACAGCGTTCCCGTGATAGGAATTACGGGAACCAACGGTAAAACCACCATAACCTACATGCTTGAATCAATTTTAACGCGTGCCGGGTACAACCCGGGGGTTATTGGAACCATCAATTACCGCTGGGGTGGAATCACAAAACAGGCTGCCAATACTACGCCTGAATCAAGAGATCTGCATGAATTGATGTCTGCGATGGTGCAGGATGAGGTGGATTGCGTTATAATGGAAGTATCTTCACATGCCCTCTCGCTGAAACGGGCCGATGATATCGCCTTCGATTACGCGGTGTTCACAAACCTTACCCGGGATCATCTTGATTATCACCATGATTTCGATGAATACTTCGATGCGAAGATGCGCCTGTTCACCCTGCTGGGTAAAAGCGCCAAGAAGAAGAAGGCAGCCTTTATCAACAGCGATGATCCTTATGGAAAACGTATTCTCAAAGATAAAGATGGATACTCATATAGAATGTATGGTTACGGTATCGAGTCAGAAACGGACTATGCCGTTTCTGCCCCATCGGTACAAAGTTCCATTACGGGAAACAGCTTTCTTGTCCTGCGCCCCTTTGAAAAGGAATTTCGACTGCAGATGGCTGGAAGGTTTAACATTTATAATTCTCTTGCGGCTATCGGGGTTACCCACGCGATGGGGTTGCCGGTGGGTGCAATAGTTGACGGCCTTTCACGCCTGAAGAAAGTTCCGGGACGTTTTGATGCTATCATTTCCCGCGGTGGGTTCTACGTTGTAATCGATTACGCCCATACAGATGATGCCCTTGACCAGCTTCTTCGCTCGGTCAGGGCACTTGAGCCCGCACGGGTGATAACCGTTTTTGGCTGCGGCGGCAACCGTGATACCAGTAAAAGGCCCCTCATGGCCGCAGCCAGCGAAACACATTCAGACTGGACCATTATCACCAGCGACAATCCCAGAAAAGAAGATCCCTCGAAAATAATAGATGATATTGAGAAGGGTATGTCCGGTGACCGCTACGAGGTTATCGAAAACCGTGAAGAAGCCATAAAGCATGCGGTACACATGGCTGAAAAGGATGATATAATCGTGATTGCCGGCAAGGGACATGAAGATTACCAGATTATCGGCGATAAGAAAAGTCACTTTGATGATCGTGAAGTAGCGAAGAAATATATATCAGCCAGGGAGAATGTGTGAAAGTTCACGTTGAAACAACCATGGGAAGGATAGCTGCAGAAGCCGGCGGCAGACTTGCCTGCGGGAACCAGGACACTCCTGTGAATACCATCACCACCGACAGCCGGCAGCTGGGTGATAATAACTGTTTCATACCAATAATTGGCCAGCTGCATGATGGACATGTGTTCGTTGAATCCTTGGTTAAAAATGGTGAATGCGTGGGGTTTTTTACCCGGTGTGAAAGTGATGTGTCGCTGGCTGATGATGCCGGGGTTGCGGCAGTGCTGTGTGATGATACACTGGCAGCCTATGGCCGACTGGCGGCGTCAAGAAGAAATGCTTATAACCCGGTGGTTATCGGGGTTACCGGTACAAACGGTAAAACAACCACCAAGGAATGCCTTGCAGCCATGCTGCAGTCCAGGTTCACATGTCTGAAGAATGAAAAAAATTATAACAATGAAATTGGTGTTCCCTATACGTTGCTGCATCTTCAGCCTGATCATGAATACGCGGTTATCGAACTTGGAATGAATCACGCCGGAGAGATTGGAAGACTTTCGGTCATAGCAAAACCCGATTGCGCCATTATTACCAGCATTGGGGAGGGACACGTAGAATTTCTTGGTTCAACTGAAAACGTGGCTGCTGCCAAGGCAGAGGTGTTCGATGGCATGCCAGTGGATGGCACCCTGCTGCTGAATGCGGATACCCTGCATTCAGAGATGATTGCAGCGCGTGCGGCCGATAGAGGAATCAGGGTTGTTACTTTTGGCCTGGATAAAGGGGCCGATGTGTACCCGGATTCTTATTCACTTAAAGAGGACAGCTGCAGTATAGTTTTTCGGTCGATTGGGTTGTCACTGCCGCTTTTCGGCCTTCATAATGTGTATAACCTGATCGCGGCAGCCGCGGCAGCCGAGTGGGCGGGGGTGAGTGCCATCGACATGGCAGCCGGGATAAAGAATTTTCAGCCGGTGGACATGAGAAGCCGGATAATTCACGCGGGTTGTACTATAATTGATGATACGTATAATTCCAACCCACTGTCTTCACGATATGGACTCATGTCAATCCGAATGGTTTTTCCAGGAAGCAGGAAAATCGCGGTTTTTTCTGACATGAAAGAACTTGGTGAACACTCAGTAAAGATGCATAAGGAAGTAGGCGGGGAAACCTTTAAAAATGATTTTGATATACTTTGCGTTTGGGGAGAAGACGCCCCCTATATAGCACAGGGTGCCATACAGGCCGGGATGGCACCTGAAAATGCACTGGTGTTTGAAACAAAACAGCTTCTCATCGAATATCTCAGAAAGACCTGTTCCGGCAATGACGTAGTACTGGTTAAAGGATCCCGATCAATGAAAATGGAGGAGGTGGTGAACCAGCTGGTTCATTGAAACACTATGTTCTATCATTTCTTATTACCATTACAGGATTATATTTCCTTTTTACGGATTTTTCAATATATAACATTCCGGTCAGCATATGCTGCCCTCACGTCGCTGGTTATTGTGCTTCTTATGGGGAACATCGTAATTCGGTGGCTGCAGCACCTGAAATTCAGTGAAGAGATAAGGGAGCTTGGCCCCTCCTCGCATAAGTCAAAAGCGGGCACCCCTACCATGGGTGGTGTGCTTATCCTTGGTGCAGTGCTGGTATCCATACTCTTGTGGGGAAATTTTAGCAATCATTACGTGCTGATACTGATCGGTATCACCGTGGTGCTGGGATTGCTGGGATTCGTGGATGATTATATTAAGTCGATATTAAAGAAAAAAGAAGGTGTATCGCCCAGGGTTAAATTGTTTTTACAGGTTTGCGCGTCAGTGGCTGCCGCGGCTATTGTGTACGCGTGGCCTTCCAACCCGTCAGAGGCAACAACGCTGTATATTCCCTTTGTGAACCAGGCAATAATAGATTTGCAATGGGTGTGGATCGTTTTCGCCTCCATCGTAATCGTGGGAAGCTCTAACGCGGTAAACCTTACCGATGGACTTGACGGGCTGGCCATAGGTACGGTTACAAGCGTTGCCGTTGTTCTTGGAATTATGACCTATCTAACCGGTCACAGCAGGATATCAGATTACCTGCTCATTCCCTATATTCCCGCCGCGGCCGAGTTAACGGTTTTCATGGCAGCCCTGATCGGGGCTTCACTTGGTTTTCTATGGTTTAACTCGAATCCGGCAACTGTATTTATGGGAGATACCGGTTCACTGGCCCTTGGAGGCATAGTGGGAGCCGTGGCTATAATGATCAAAAAGGAAATTTTTCTCGTCATCGTGGGGGGGATCTTCGTTGTAGAAGCCCTGTCGGTTATAATACAGGTGTTTTACTTTAAGCTTACCGGCAAGAGGGTATTTAAGATGGCTCCCATTCATCATCATTTCGAGCTTTCAGGGTGGCCCGAGCAGAAGGTAGTGGTTCGAATGTGGATTATTGGTATTATACTGGCAATAATGGGATTGAGTTCATTAAAGATATTGTAAATATTATGAATAACGGAATAGATAAAAAAACAAAAATTCTCGTAGTGGGGCTGGGCTTCAGAAGCGGTCTTGCAGCCTGTAATTTTCTCGCTGAGCGGGATTACAGTGTTTCTGCATGTGATCAGAAAGAAGCACAACTTCTAAGCGGGATTATTGAAAAGCTTGACGGGCGTGTCAACCTGGTTACCGGGAGCCAGGATCCTTCCCTGCTTGATGAAGGATTTGACCTGGTGGTGTTGAGCCCCGGTGTTCCGGTTGCAATTGACCTGGTGCAGACCGCACTGAAAAGGGGTATCCCGGTTATTTCCGAAATTGAACTTGCCTATCGTTTCATGAAGGGCGGCATAATCGCCATAACTGGTACCGATGGCAAGTCAACTACCACCATGCTGGCGGCACATATATGCAGGCAGCTGGGATTCAAGTCTGCCCCGGCCGGAAACATCGGAATACCACTGATCTCGCTTGTTGACAGGACAAGGGAGGATTTCATCTCGGTAGTGGAATTATCGTCTTTTCAGCTGGAGACCATACATGATTTCAGGCCTGATGTAGGGGTGCTTATGAACGTCACCCCTGATCACCTGGACAGGTATCGCGGCATGGAAGAGTATTTTAATGCAAAGATGAATATCAGCAAAAATCAGACAGAAGAAGATTACTTTATCGTAAACGGAGACGACCTTTTCATACGGGAACATATTGGAGCTGTAGCACCCCGTCTTCTGAGGTTTTCCCTTGAAGATGAAACGGCAGACGCTTTCTGGGACGGACGGTATATATTTATTCGTGACGGCGCGGGTAGAACCATGGTGTGCGATACAACGAAAATTAACCTTATCGGGGTGCATAATATACAGAATACCATGGCGGCAGTTCTTGCGGTAATGATGTACCTTAAAAAGAAAAATATCGCGGTCGCCCCTGACATGATCGCCGAGGCATGCTACTCCTTTCATGGGTTGCCCCACAGGATGGAACCGGTAACCACTATTAAGGGACGCCAGTTCATAAATGACTCGAAGGCAACCACGGTCGGTTCGGTGCAAATGGCACTACGCAGTGTAAAGGATAAATGCGTTCTCATTTTGGGCGGACAGACCAAGGGTGATGATTATTCAAGGTTGATCAGCGATATCGAGAAACGGGTACGAACCCTTGTGCTGATTGGTGAATCTTCAAATGAATTTTCAAAAATATTCAGCAAATTCAACCCTGTTCTGGCAACTACAATGGAAGACGCGGTGCAAAAAGCTTTCCAACACAGCAAAGAGGAAGATGACATTCTTTTGTCACCCGGATGTGCTTCCTTCGATATGTTTGACAGCTTTGAACACCGCGGTGAAATTTTTAAAAAAGCGGTAGAATCACTGGAGAGGGGAAACCAGTAGTGGATCTTAAGTCTGTCATAGATACCCGCCGAAGGGGTGAAGCGGACATCGTGTTGTTCGTGGTTGTGTTCATACTTGCAGGTATGGGTATTGCCATGAGCTATAGTGCCAGTGCACTCTTT
The DNA here is from genome assembly GCA_018399855.1 of Spirochaetota bacterium. Lineage (GTDB taxonomy): Bacteria > Spirochaetota > UBA4802 > UBA4802 > UB4802 > M55B154. The sequence continues at coordinate 174 of JAGYNX010000023.1, read as the reverse complement.
GCCGAGAATACCTTCGGTGACAACTTCTATTTCCTCAAGCGCCAGCTGGTCTGGTGTATCGCGGGATTCCTGGTCTTCCTGGTTGTTCAGGAGATCGATTACAGGAAGTATCTCCCCTGGACCCGGTTGATGCTGTTGATTTCCCTGGTACTCCTGGTTATGGTATTGATCCCG
>JAGYNX010000229.1 GCA_018399855.1 Spirochaetota bacterium | reverse complement strand
CACAGTATGAGCATTGACCTGTCGATACCGAATATATGGGTTAATATCTCTGCCAGGGCCAGGTTTACCCATCCCATGATGATACAGTTCATAAAAAGGCCGAGATATAAGGCCTTGAATCCCCGCAAAAAGGCCGCGGGTTTTCCCGAGTAGCGAAGTTCTATGAATTCAACATCGGTGAGTACTCCCACACGGCGCCACAGCCTGGCAAAGAAAAAAACCGTCAGCATGCTGCCGGCAACCATGTTCCACCACAGCCAGTTGCCGGCAATACCGTTTTTTGCCACAAGCTCGGTAACGGCCAGGGGTGTATCCGCGGCGAAGGTGGTTGCCACCATGGCGGTGCCGGCCATCCACCATGAGAGGTTGCGGCCTGATAGAAAAAATTCTTCGGTATTTTTGCCCGCCCGGCGGTAAAAATACAGGGCGATGATGAAACTTATGACAAAATAGGCGAAAATCAGCAGTATATCAGCGGTATACAGCATTTGTATTATTCGCTTCGGTTTTCCTGAAAATACAGGTCAATGTCAAAGCCGCCGAACCGTGAATGAAAGGACAGGTTGATGTTCTCATACAGGGCCTTTATGGCAAGGGGATCATCATTGTATTCGGGGGCAGATGGTTTCACATCATGCCGCACAAACTGCAGCTGGTTAACAAAAGTGCCGGCGATGAGGTTGGCGATCTCACCTGCAACATCGGGATGATGTTTTTTAAGGGAATTTGACCTCACCGAGGGAACGATCCTTTTTGTCAGCATGTTAAGGGTCTGAAGGGGCAGGTTCAATACCAGCTCTCCCCGCAGTGATCCGTCAAGCTCGATGGATACGATGGGATCGTTTTGCCGTGATTGTGACTCGAACACCTCTTCAATGGAGGTATCACTCAAAAAATTTTTAAAAATGTGATCAACAGAACGAACAAGGTAGCGGGAATATCGTTCATAGTTGCCCATACATCCTCACAATTACTGGTATAAATATGACATAATGAGCTGATATAGCATATATTCTTCTATATTGGCAAGTATTTTCCATGTGGAAAAGTGAAAAATATGCGCTGCGGGACTATACAAATATTATCCACAAATCGACAAAAATTAATTTTTGGTAGTATGAAAGATATTGAACTGGATTAACGGAAATTAATGAATAAAAAAAAAGTTAAATTAATGGTTGTGCTGTTATCACTGGTAGTATCAGTACTTACAGTAGTCGCTCTGGATTAATGACGTGTGCTGAAATCTCTATTTCATTGATTTGTTAACTAATAAAACGCGAAATGAAATTAATGAAGTAAATTAATGTAATTTTCCCTTCAAATTGTGGATAGTGTGGATAAAATTGTGGATAACTAAACATTTGAGCCCATTTTATTCATCAAAGGAGTGTTTTTTTCACCACAGAGGCACAAAGAGCGCGAAGAGTTTTTCAATACATATTCGATGCGTTTTGTATTTAAGAGAGAAATGGTTGAAAATTTATTTTTAAAATAGTTTTTACAGGCTGAGATTTAAATTAATCCAACCATTAAGAAAACCTTATCTTTCCTCTGTACCTCTGCGCCTCTGGTGTGAATCTTTTCACGTTTTATTGAGTTCATAGAGAAGCCGAAGGCCTTTCATGGTGAGTTGGCCGTCGATGATGATGTTCCCCTCAAGGTGGGGGCCGATGACTGAGGAGAGTCCTCCGGTGAGGATAATGGTGTTGGTTCTGGCGGTTTCTTCGTTAATTTTTGCCAGAAATCCATCGATCATGCATGTCCAGCCGTAAAATGAGCCGGAAATAAGGGCGTCATGGGTGTTTTTTGCCATGATAGAAGAAGGTTTTTCGATGGGAACGGTGAAAAGCTGGGATGCCCGCTGGGAAAGGGCATGTATGGATGTCTGCAGGCCGGGGGCGATGAGTCCTCCCTCGAAAACTCCGGCGGCGGACAGCACGCTAACGGTCATGGCTGTGCCCATATCGATGATGACCGCATCTATTCCGTAATGGGCATGGGCCGCCTCGCAGTTAACTATCCGGTCAATTCCAAGCTGGGTGATGTCATCATACTGTATGGAAATTGATGTTCTGGACTGGTGTGAAAGGATGATTGGGGAGATAGTAAAGTACTTTTCGGCAATCTGCCGGTACATGCTGTTTATCTCCGGTACTACGCTTGATACCACTATACCTTCTATGGCGGCATTTTGATGTTCAATGATATCATGGGCCCTCAGAAATGAAAGAATAAGGGCGGCTGTCTCGTCTATGGCGGAATTTTTCATGGTGGTGTAGCGGTACTCACGGGAGGGTGCCTCGTCGCCGGGGAGGTATATTCCCATTATGGTATTGGTGTTGCCTATGTCAAAACCGAGAATCATGCGGGTAGTTCTCAAATATCGCTGTGTACTTTTTCGAGCCTGGATTTGAGTGAATAATAGGAAACCCGGGCTTCGTCGCGAACGTTTTTATTAGGGTCTTCCATGGCCTGCTCTATACCCCTGAGGGCGCGCACATCGAACAGCTTCTCAAGGGTGCGCACTGCTTCAAGCCGCACATCGTAATATGGGTCATCAAGCAGTTTTACAACGGATGGTGTTGCCGTTTTGTCCCGCAGCATACCAACAGACCTGGCGGCTTCTATCCTGACAGACTTGTATTCATCGGCACAGGCCTTCATGAGAAGGGGAATACCTTCACGAATCTTGTTCTGGCCAATCTGCCGTACTGTTTCTTCACGCTGGGCTCCTCCTTCGGTCATCCTTTTTACCAGGAGCATGAAGGGAGCATCGTTTATGGCATTGAGGGCCTTTTTGGTGCCGATGCTGGTAAGTGACTGATGGGCCTCTTTGCGTACTTCTGGATTATTGTCAACCAGGCATCCTATCAGGGGCTCTATTGATCCCTCGTCGGCTATTTTTCCAAGTGCCTTTGTGGCTTCAAGGCGTATCTGGTAATGCCTGCTTTCGAGGGCGTTCACAAGATGGGTTACCGAGTAGCGGTCTTTTATGGCCCCCATGGTGCGCATGGCCTCGATGCTGACCATCATCTTTTTGTCCTTGTAGGCAAGATAGAGTATCTTGGATATCTCGGTATCTTCTGTGGGGCCCCTGTCGGCAAGGATGCGCAGGGCTTCCATCTTGTCCCTCTGTGAGCCGTTAATGATGATCGACCTGAAGTTTTCTATTATTTCACTGTCACCCAGTTCACCGAACTTGAGGGTGGCGATAGTACGTACACGGGGATTGGGGTCATTAAGAAGATTTCTCAGTTCAGAAAGGATGTCCTCGTCTTTGCTTTTTGCCAGGGCAAGAAAGGCGCTGAGCCTTATTTCGGGTTTTTTATGATGTATCAATTGACGCAGTTTATCGACATCGTTTCTTTCTATCAGCCTGTCGACATTCGGAGTGAATAATCCCATAGTGAGAACCTGTCCGATAAGATATTTTCTGATAATTTATACGTATCAGCAGTTAGCTGAAAAGTCAACAGAATATTATATTCCTTTACATTGTACTGCCCGTATTTCCCGGTACCAGATCCTCCAGGGCTTTTCGTATACCGGGAAGATCATCATCAAAGATTGTTCTGAAATCAAGGATAACCTTTTCATTGTCAATATACCCGGCGATGGGAGGCGTTCCGTGAAGCAGCCGGGCGTACAACTGGTCGGCGGATGTGTCCCGCGGTTGGATGGCCAGCCCTGTTGAAGGCAGCGTGCGGGCAGGCAGTGAACCTCCGCCAAAGGTGCTTTCAAGGGACACCTTCGATAACAGTGAACGTGCCGGGTGGCCGGACATCTGCCTGAGCAGGCGCTGGACGCGTTGCTGTATGGTTTTTTCGTCC
>JAGYNX010000228.1 GCA_018399855.1 Spirochaetota bacterium | reverse complement strand
CCAGGCATTAAATGATATCATACCGTTGCGTGATATTTTCGGACTGGTGTTCTTCACTTCCATCGGTATGCTGGTAAATCCGGCTTTTATACATGAAAATCTATCCCTGGTATTTTTGCTGGTAGCCCTGGTTATGGTGGGTAAGATTATTGTCTTTTCCGGGCTAAGTGTTCTTTTCAGGTATTATAACATAATCCCGCTTGCCATGGGATTCGGTCTTGCCCAGGTAGGTGAGTTTTCATTTGTTCTGGCCAGGTCTGGAGTAAAAAGTGGTGTTATTGATGCGGGTTTATATACGTTAATTCTTTCAGTTTCGATTATAACAATGATAGCTACTCCTTTCCTTTCACTGCTGGCAACACCGTTGTATACCCTGAAAAAGAAGCTGTTTACACATGAACAGTTCCAGACGGTGAATGTCCCTTCTGACGGTTTGAAAAATCATATAGTGATAATGGGGGGTGGACGTGTAGGGTTCCAAATCGCTTCTATCTTCCAAAAACTCAAATTTCCTGTCATTATCGTGGAACAGGACTTCAGAAGATATGAAAGATCAAAGGAGGCTGGATTCCCAATTATATATGGAGATGCAAGCCAGGAGACAGTATTACTTGCTACAAAACTTGAACATGCACGTTTAGTAGTACTTACCATCCCGCATATATCCACTGCCCGACAGATTGTTGAAATTGTCGTTAGAAATAATCCCGATGCAAAGATAATTGCCCGTGCCGATGAACTTGAGCATATGTATGAATTGTGTAATATGAATATTCAAGAAGTGGTTCAGCCTGAATTTGAAGCAAGCCTGGAAATTATAAGGCAATCCCTTATACATCTTGATGTTCCGGTGACGAAAATTTACGAAGTAACAGAAAATATTAGACAGCATACCTTTTCTGATAAAAAACTTGAGAAACTGGATCATTCATTCCTGGATAAGGCGAGGAATACCCCCTTTCTTTTGCAAATGAGCTGGGTAGAAATAACTGATGACAGTACAATAATCGGAAAAACCATTAAGGAACTGGAAATACGTTCGAGAACCGGCGTTTCTATCGTTGGTGTTCTGAGGGAAGATAGATTGCTGCCCAATCCCGATGCTGATTTTGTTTTTAAAAAAGATGATTATATCGCTATTATTGGATTACCAGAAGAGAAAAGGCGATTTACATCAATAATGGCAAAGTAAGTTTTATTTTATAATATATGGCAGGTAGTTATGAAACAGTATAGGATAATTATTCCATTGATGGCATTTCTTTTGTTTGGTGGTTTTTCAAATGTAAGTTCACAGGCTGAAAATGTGGCACAAAAAGAAACGGTGTATGTTCCCGCGTATTCATCAATTTTCCACAGTGATTTGAAATGGGAGTATAACCTTTCAATAACCCTCAGCATTCATAACGTGGATCTGAATAAAACCATTGTTGTTACCGCCATTGATTATTATAATACATCTGGTAAGTTGATCCATAAATATATTAAAGGGAAACCCATGAAGATAAAGCCATTTGAAACCTATAATCTTGGTATCAAGGAAAGGGATACCCGGGGTGGAGTGGGAGCAAATTTTATTGTAAAATGGCACTCAACTTCTAAGGTTAACAGGCCTATTGTTGAGACAATTATGATCGGTACAAGTGGACAGCAGGGAGTTTCATTTACTTCCCGTGGCATTCCTGTCAAAGAATAGACTACCTGGCAACCTCGTTGATGAGCTTGCCAAGGGTCTGGTCTCCGCTGGTGATACTTTTCTGGTTTGCCTCGTAGCTGCGCTGCACCTCTATCATCTCAACCATTTCCCGAACTGCGTTTACGTTGGATTTTTCCAGGAAACCCTGAATAACCTTCAGCTGCTGTGGAGGCAGCGGGGGGCCTGAATACTCGGTATCGGTATAAAGAGACTCGCCCTCTTTTTTCAATTCCCGTATATTCTCAAAGTCGGCCAGCTTCAGCCTGTCAATTACCACGGGCTGTTCCCAGTTGTTCTGTGTCATACCAACCACGTCTTCCGGTTCGGGCGACATGGCCGCGTTTACCATCACTTCACCACGCTCGTTCACCATGAAGTTATTCTTCTGCAGGCGTATGGGGCCGTTTTCTCCCATCACCGCGTAACCCTTGTGGTTAACCAGTATTCCTTCTTCGTTTATGGTGAATGAACCGTTGCGGGTAAATCGCTCGCCCCGTTCGGTCATTACCGTGAAAAAGCCCTGTCCTTCAAGTGCGAAGTCAAAAGAACTTTCTGTTCGCTGCATGGATCCCTGGTCGAACTGGGTGTAAACCTCGTTCACCTCAACCCCTGTGCCCAGCTTGCCCACGTAGGGCATGGTGTCATATGAGCCTGCAGGAGTAATGCCCTGTCCGTCATCATTGATACGGCGAATCAGCATGTCGGGAAAAGCCTTGAAAATGGTAAGATCACGCTTGTATCCGGTCTTGTCAACGTTGGCGAGATTGTTTGCGATTGAATCAAGTCTGGCCTGCTGGGCCATCATGCCGGATGAGCCGGTGTATATTCCTCGTATCATTGCATATTCCTCCTGTACTGTTAGATGTATCGACAGTAATGGAAAAATACTTGCGTGTAAAATTGGCTGTTACATCTTCCCACCGGTTTCCCTGCGGATGTTTGCACCGAGAGAGGAAAGTTTTTTCGCGAAATCCTCGTATCCACGGTCGGTATGATATATACGGCGTATCTCGGTTGTACCGTTGGCAGCAAGCCCCGCCAGAACCAGGGCGGCCCCGGCCCGAAGATCGGACATCATCACGGTAGCGGATGAAAGTTTTTTCGCGCCTTTTACGATGGAAACATTGCCTTCAATATCTATGTCCGCGCCCATCCTGCGAAGTTCGGCGGCGTGGGTGAAACGATTTTCAAATATGGTTTCGATAACCACGCTGAGACCTCCAACGGTGGTCATCAGTGCCATTATGGGTGCCTGCAGGTCGGTGGGAAAACCGGGAAACGGCATGGTTCGAACAGATGTCCCCGAGATGTTCTTAGATGGGCGAATTGACACGGTCGACTTTTTTACGTCCATGAGAAATCCCATCTCTGATAATACTTCGGTAAGTGCCGAGAAATGTTCGGGCACCACGTTTTTAACAATGACATTTCCCCTGGTGATGGCACCGGCAAGCAGGTATGTGCCCGCCTCGATGCGATCGGGCATGATGCTGTAGGTGACGGGTTTAAGTTTTTTTACTCCCCTGATAGTAATGCGTTCTGTTCCCAGGCCTGAAATGTCCGCCCCCATTTTCGTGAGAAAGTCGCCAAGGTCTACAATGTCGGGCTCCATGGCAGCGTTTTCCAGCACTGTTTTACCCTGTGCCAACACCGCGGCCATCATGAGGTTTGCCGTGGCACCAACTGATACCTTGGGCATGATGAAACGGTCGCCTTTCAGCTTGTCCACCCGTGCCTTGATGTATCCATGTTCTATGTCAATAGTTGAACCCATTGTTTCAAAACCGGATAGATGTATGTCTACCGGCCGTTCACCAATGGCGCACCCACCGGGAAGGGACACGTCTGCTTCGCCGCACCTTGCAAGCAGGGGTCCCATCACGTACACTGAGGCCCGCATGGTCTTTACCAGGTCGTACGGTACCTCGTTGTTCTTCAGGGATTTCACATTGATTTTCAGCATCTTTTTGTGCTCGTCGTACTGGCAGCGGGGTCCAAGACATTCAATAACCTTTATAATTGTACGTATATCTTTCAGGTCGGGAACATTTCTCAATGTGGTTTCCCCCTCGGCTAGAAGGCTTGCCACGATAATAGGAAGGGCGGCATTCTTGGCCCCTGAAATAGTAACCTCTCCGGAAAGCT
>JAGYNX010000227.1 GCA_018399855.1 Spirochaetota bacterium | reverse complement strand
TTTTGGGAAACAGCCTGGAAAGGGATATGCTCCCCTCATACTCGTTCTCGTCACTGCCGGTCTGTTCTTCGAGGTTCAGGTTATACTGGGCAGTCACGTCAAGTATAATGTCCGAGGCGGGAAGCTCCAGGTCTTCCTGGTAGGCAAGGTAAAGCTCATCAGCAAGAATCACCTGGAAATAGGGATCGTTCTGAGTAGACTTACTCACAAATTCTGTCATGGATAAAACATTTTCGTCATCTTCTGCCTGCAGCATACAGGGGCATACTAACAGGAATATTATAAAATACAGTAATTGTTTCATAGTATCGCTATTGTGCCTCTTTACCCTGGTTAAAATAATGAACAACCTGCTTTTCAAGACTGAATATGGATGGGACAAGCATCAGGGTAATGACACTTCCAAAGATAAGTCCCCAGGACAGGGCCAGCATCATCTCCGCAAGCATGGAATCATACCCGGCAATGCCGTAGGCGGTTGGGAAAAGCCCCGCCACGGTAGTAACGGTTGTCAAGAGTACCGCCCGCAACCTGGTAGCGGATATACTGGCAATAAGGGCGTCACTTTCTTTTCGCGTTTTGCCATGTTGAAATTCATCGTCAAGTTTTTTCAGAAGCACGATGGCATCGTTCACCACCACCCCTGACAATCCCAGAACACCGATAACACCAAAAAAGCCGAAAACCTCCATACCATGCAGCCAGAACACAAATGCTACCGATGCCGCCGCGGGTGGAATGGCCAGCAAAATAGTAACAGGACGGTATAACGAGTCAAACTGCAATGCCAGTATTATGTATATGAACAGTATTGTCAATGCCACCGCGATGGGGAAGAAATGCGAAGATTCCCGTGTATTCTTCACCTCACCTTCAAACCTGAAACTGGTGGATGGACTTTCAGACATAAGCCCCGGAAACACCTCGCGCTCAAGAATATCCGCCACCTGTATGGGCGTGTACGGCGCGTCTGGTTTCAGCCCCGAATACACTGTAACCGTTCTCTGGTGATCGATGCGCTGAATTTCCGATGGACGCTTTGTCTTTTCAACCTTTACAATTTCACGCAACGGCACCAGGTACCCGGTGTCATTGACCACCGGCACAGAAAGCACACTGCTGATAGTGGTTTTCTGTCTGTCTGGTATAGTGAGCCGCACGTTCTTCTCTTCGTCCCCCTCTATGAGTTCGTACAATATACTGCCTTCCACGATGGTTCGCAATGTCTGCCCAACCTCGGCAGCGTTGACCCCTATCCGCTTCATCAGGTCACGATTCATTGAAAGACGATATTCCGGCCCATGATAGGGTTCTCCAATTTCTACGCTGGTGCAGCCGGGAATCTCGCCAAGCTTTTGTGCCAGTTTTTCAGCCATCCTGGCCCGGGTGGGATTATCATTTTCTATCACCACTATCTCAAGCGGACTTCCGCTCTCCGCCCCAAACCGGTGGGTGGCAAATCGGACATCCTTGAACGTGGCAATTTTTTCAAGTTGTTCTTTCCATTCTTTCGTCAGCACTTTCAATGACTTTTCCCGTTTATCCGGGTCAACAAGCTCGATACGCATCATGAACATGTTCTCACGGGCCGCCGCGCGAAACATTGTCTGCCCTATCCTTGCGCGAAACCCGATCACCTCGTTGCCGAGGTAAGGCAAAAACACCCTTTCCGCTTTACCCGCAAGCCTGGCTGTTTCATGCCGGTTTGTTCCTTCAGGTGCTTCAATCACCAGCATCACCCCGGTGGATTCTTCACGGGGAAACAGGGCAAAGCTCATTCGTGTTGACACCAACAAGTAGGCCGACACGACAAAGATAACAAAGAAAACCGCCACCCACCAGCGATGCCGAAGCACCTTTGCCAGGAGGCCGCTGTAACGGTACTCCACATTGTGAAACCAGTGCTCACGTGGAGCCTCACCGCCATCCTGGTTTTTCATTTTCTTCTCAAAGTACTTTTCAACAAGCAGCACCGTTCCCAGTGAAAAGATTATACGAACCGGGCGGGGGACGTGCATGCCGATATGGGCCGGCAATACGATAACCGATTCAATAAGGCTGGCAAGAAGCATAAGGGACACCACCGGCGGGATAACGTCGGTCATCATGGAAAGCCTGCCTTCAAAGGCCAACAGGGGCAAAAAGGCGGCACAGGTGGTTAACACGCTTGCGGTTATGGGCAGCATCACGTAGGCGGTACCTTCCACTATTGCTTCGTTAACCGGTTTCCCTTCGTGTACCAGGCGCATAATATTCTCAGCCACAATTATGGCATCATCCACGATCATACCCATTACGATAATAACCGCGGCCAGGGTCATATTGTTTATGGAATATCCCATCGTCCCTGCCACGATAAGGGTAAATCCGAAGGTAAAGGGGATACCCATTGCCACCCAGAACCCCGTTCTGAAATTGAGAAAGATGAAGAGCATGGAAATGATAAATATGAATCCAATCAAACCGTTAGAACCGATAATTGATATCCTGTTTCGTACCTCGGCAGATTCATCATCCAGTATCACCGCCCTGACCCCTGAACCGGTGAGCACGTTTTTCCTAAACCCATTCACCTCTTCCCGTACCGCGTCAACAGCGGTCAAAATACCATACGAGCTGTTTTTTACCACACGCATGATCACCGCTTCTCGTCCGTTCACCTTGAGTATGCTTGTATTCTTCTCAAAGGTATCTCTCACGTCAGCCACACGATTGATGCGTATTATATTACCCTCAAAATTACCCTGCACGGGAAGGGCAGCCATTTGTCGTACGCTGTTAATTTCCCCGTCCACCACAATCCGTTCTTTATCAATGTTTTCAAGTGTTCCTGCCGGGCGGCGGGTTGACGCGTCACGTATGGTTGACGCAACCGTTCCCACCGGCAGCCGATTGCGGGCAAGTTTTGCAGGGTCAAGCATTACCTGCAGTTCTTCTTTCAGGTAACCCGTCTTGCTGATGCTGTTTATCTCTTCAAGGCCAAGCAGCCTGTTTTCCAGTGAATGCACGTATCTCTGCAGTTTTTTTCTATCAGCGTCTTTCAGGAACTCAACATCATCAAGGTACATGGCTACATCGATGATGGCTTTACGGGAGCTCTTGAATTCACGTATCACGGGGGTATCACGGATCTCGTCGGGAAGATTCACGCTGAGTACCGCGTTTCTGATATCTGTGACAATGGTTGCCCGGTCACCCGTGTCTTTTTCCAGGTCAACCATGATTGAGCATACACCCTCGCTACTGGTACTGCGTATCTCTTCAAGGCCATTGACCGAACGAAGTTCCTGCTCGATGGGCCAGGTAACGAAATGCTCAACCTCACCCGCTGACGCCCCGGGGTATGCCACGCTGATACGCACGAAGTCAAGGGTTATATCGGGAAGCTCTTCTTTCTGTACAAGCCCCCAGAAAACCACCCCGCCGATGAGCACGGCCAGAAAGAAAAAATTCGCGAAAAGATGTTTTCCTGCGAAATAGCTGATAATCTTCTTCATGCAATAGTATCCGGTTTATGTGTGATGTAGATAATTACATAATCCACAAGTCTATGTAAGACCCCATTTTGCGGTAAGAGGTTCCATTTTTACAATTCTTTTTCTTTAACAAATTGTATTTGACCTTCACTGTAAATGTAATAATAACATACATACACTGAAAAAACACATACTCCATTGGAGGTTCACATGGCTCCCGGCAACCGCGTTCTTGCTATCACCGGCGCGTTTGGCTTTATCGGCTCACGCCTGGTCAACCGCTTAAAGGATTCTGATTTTTACAGCAAAGTTGTGCTTACCGACGTGCTTGAACCGGCAATGGAGCTTCCCGGTAACTACGTCTACCGGCATTGTGA
>JAGYNX010000226.1 GCA_018399855.1 Spirochaetota bacterium | reverse complement strand
AAATCCATGATGGAAGCAGCCCGCCAGGTTTTTTCAACTACCGGTGAAATGGAAACTTTCAACTTTCAGGGAAAAACGGATCCTTTTATATTGTACCGTTCCCTGGAAATGGACGGGTTTTCACCTGAAGAAATTGACCGGGCCATACCCAGGTTCAAGGAGTTGTATTTTGAAATACTTGAACATAACCTCAAAAGCCTTGGAGCTGAATTGTTACCGGGTTTGATGGACGTTCTGAACGCCCTTGACATGGAGCCATCCATAATCTGCGGACTGTTAACCGGCAACTTTCGTGGCGGGGCAATGCGTAAACTTGATTACTTTGGTCTTTTTAACAGGTTTTCAGTTGGTGTGTATGGCGATGACACCTGGGACAGAAACCAGATGCCTCTCATAGCTTCAAACAGGATCCGTGATAAGCTTGGTAAAGAAGTATTGCCATCAGATATTACCATCATTGGTGACACTATTTATGATATCGAATGCGGAAGAGAATTTGGCGCAAGAACTATTGCGGTTGCCACAGGCTGGACTGATGCCGATGAGCTTACAGCACATAACCCTGACTTTTTCTTTCATGATCTCAGCGATACCAGCGCCGTGATGAATGCCATCAAAGCCAGTATTGATACTATTCATGTTTAAGAGGAACCCTTTTTGATGATAATCGCGAAAAATATCGCATTGCTGGGTGTTTCATTTTTTCTTTTATGGTTTGGTGCCAAATACCTTGTTGAATCGGCCAGCAGGATTGCAGAGAAGTTTGGAATATCTGACCTGGTTATAGGTCTTACAGTAGTGGCATTCGGCACCTCGGCTCCTGAATTTGCTGTCACTATTGGCGCGGCATTCAAGGGGCAGGCTGATATTTCTGTAAGTAATATTGTTGGATCAAATATATTCAATCTCGGATTTATTCTTGGCACCGTGGCCATGGTAAGAAGCATTACCACCAGCCGCAAACTGGTCTACAGAGATGGAATTTTTATGATCCTTGTGACTTTACTGCTTCTTCTCTTCTTTCACGACCTGCATTTATCACGGGTTGAAGGATTCATACTTATTGGAATTCTTATCAGCTACATGATAGTGCTTTTTTATAAGAAAGAAGTTCTTGAAGAAGAGGAGCTTTCCCATGAAAAAGCCACATGGAAAGACATGTTCATACTGCCCGCCAGTATAACCGGCGTTATCCTCGGTGGTCACCTGCTGGTAGATTCGGCAAGCTATCTTGCCAGAATCGGCGGTATATCAGAATGGGTTATCGGGGTCACCATAGTGGCGGCAGGCACTTCGGCTCCGGAGATGGCCACCTCACTGGCTGCAGTGATAAAGGGGAAACACGGCATATCAGCGGGAAACCTGATTGGAAGTGATCTATTCAACATACTTGGAGTTCTTGGTCTGGCCGGTGTGCTTATGCCCCTGCAAATCAATCCACTTGGTTATGACTCCCTGATTATGCTGTGCGGGATGGTGGCACTTGTGGTGTTTCTCATGCGTACAGGATGGCGCTTATCAAGGGTTGAAGGTATGCTTCTTTTCGGCATTGGTATTGTCCGCTGGATATTTGACTTCATGAAATAATAGATCACGCAGAGACACGGGAAAGAACGATACGTTCAAAATGCTTATATATCGCGTTTACCTGCCTGTCATCCCGACCTTCAGCAATAATCCTGAACACAGGCTCAGTATTTGATGAACGAAGATGTACCCAGCCCCCTCTAAATGATCCGTCAGTAGTAAAATCAATCCGAATCCCGTCTTTTGTTGATATCTTGTTTCCCTTAAAACTTTTTTTCAACCACAGGTAGAAGTCATCTCCATACTGATCGGATACTTTAACCTTACCCTTTTTCATTACATATCTGGGCATATCCTTCAGTATAGAAGAGATGGACTTTTTTCTTGATGCCATCATATCCAGCACGTATCCAATACCCGCAAGGCTGTCCCTGCCAAGATGAACCTCTGGTGATATAACCCCGCCGTTACCCTCTCCACCTATCAATGCGTCTTCTTTTCGCATCTGTTCTACCACGTTAATCTCACCAACTTTTGAACGCGAAAATGAAACACCATGCTTTGCCGCCACGTCTTCAACTGCCCTGGTTGTAGAAAGGTTAACCACCACGCTGCCTGCTTTATTACTCAGGATATGATCGGTCACCACTGTAAGAGTATACTCCTCGCCGGCTGGTCTGCCATTTTCATCTACGATGGCAAGCCTGTCAGCATCCGGGTCTTGAGCGAAACCTATGTCCGCGTCATTTTTTTTAACCGTAATTGAAAGATCATTTAAATTTTCAACAACAGGCTCTGCTCCCCTTGGGAAGGTGCCGGTCAGCTGGCAATGCAGGGGAATTACTGTACACCCCAGTTTCTCCAGCAATTTTACGGTTATTATGGAACCAGCCCCATTTACAGAGTCAAGCACCACTTTGAACTTATTTTTACGAATGGTCTTTACGTCTACTACATCAAGCACCTTCTTGATATGTATGTCATGGGCATCTACATTTCGTTCTAATGTGCCAATTTTGTTCCACCTCGTTGAGGGGTGGTCTTTCCCCATCATCTTGAAAAACTTATTAACCTCACGCTGGTTGAAAAAGCTTCCCGTATTGTTAATGAGTTTAAACGCATTCCATTCAATTGGATTATGAGAAGCGGATACCACTATTCCCGCATCAGCGCCAAGCTCTTCAACCATTACCTGTACTGTTGGAGTTGGAACTATTCCAACATCAATGACGGTACAGCCATTCATTACCAGGTTTGAAGCCATGTTGAGAGAAATAGCCTCACCCGTACACCTGGAGTCACGACCAATTACGACCTTACCCCGTTTCACATAAGCCGCGAACGCGTTACCAATTTCAGTTATCAGCTCTGGTGTAAAGGATTCCCCCACGATTCCCCTGATACCGGAAACACTTTTCATCAGTGTCAATGGCATAAATGGCTACCCCCTGCGGCTTCTTCTGGTTTTTTTTCTCTTCACGCCGCCCTCCACAGGTAGTTCGTGATGCTTTTGCTCCCTGTTAGGATTACGCTGAGGTTGTGTGGTATCTGTTTCGGACGAATACGGAATTCCCCCGGTTCCAAATTGTTCAACCTCCGCATGAAACTCGTTTCCTATCTGTTGATACTCATACTCTTCTTCCTGTACTACATCGCGAACCTGTACTTTCATCAGGAATTCAACGATATCCTGTTTAAGGTTATCCATCATCTCACGGAAAAGATCAAATCCCCGGAGTTTATATTCGACAAGGGGATTTCTCTCCCCGTAGCCCACAGTCCATATTCCATCCCGCAGCTCATCCATCGAAAGCAGGTGTTCACGCCATTTATTATCAATCACCTGCAATGATATTAGCCGCTCAACCGTACGCATATCTTCGCTGCCCACAGTCTGCTCTTTTTCACTGTAAATGGAGACAAGTTTCTGGTACAGGGCATCAACAAACTCATTGTATGACAGGCTGTATGGATCAATATCTTCCTGGTCAATATCAACAATAAATTTTGTTTTATACCACTGGTATAATCCATCCAGGTCCCACTCTTCGGGATGCCCCCTGCCTCCGGTATAGATATCAACACCAAGTTCAACTACCTCTCGGATATATTCGTGTATATTACTTGATATGTCCTCACCTTCCAGAATAGCGTTTCTTTCTTTGTAAATAAACTCACGCTGGCTGTTCATTACATCGTCATATTCGAGAAGGTGTTTTCTTATCTCGAAGTTTCTCCCTTCAACCCGCTTCTGGGCATTGGCAATGGCATTGGTCACCATTTTACTTTCGATTTCCTGTCCCTCTTCCATTCCAAGCCGCTGCATTA
>JAGYNX010000225.1 GCA_018399855.1 Spirochaetota bacterium | reverse complement strand
ACTTTTATACAGGGATGGTGCCTGAAACTATTCAGACATCCGGACATGGTGTGAAGACAGTGCAGGATAATTGCGTAAGATGCCATGAAGAAATGGTTTCACGAATAAATGTAGATGCCATGCATTGCTGGGACTGTCATCGCGATAATTATCACACCATGATCCATTCACGTTAAAATATAAAACCAGGAGGGGCAAAAGGATGGAACTTGATAAAAAGAAGATCGCATACATTTCACTTGCCGTAATTCTTGTTATCATATTTATTTTCGTGATAAGCGACGGGTGCGCGCCTGACAGGCCCGAGATGGTACAGGTGATCGAGATACCCGATGATGCCTATGGCCCGGAAGAATGGGCGAAGGTGTATCCTCTCGAATATGAATCATGGAAAAAGACAAAAGAACCAAGGCCCGCGGGTAAGAGCTTTTATAAAAAGGGATGGGATACCGACAGGGTTATCTATGACAAGCTCAGCGAATATCCATTTATGGCACTTCTTTTCAATGGCTGGGGTTTTGGTATTGAATACAACGAACCCCGGGGGCACTGGTACATGCGTATCGACCAGGACGAGATAGACCCCTCAAGGGTTGGTGCAGGTGGTGTATGCCTCAATTGTAAGACTCCCTACATGGATGACCTGGCCGAAAAGCATGGAAAGGAATTTCTTCACATGGAATGGGAAAAGGCCATCGCCAAAATACCCGAAGAGCATCGTGATCTGGGTTCAACATGCTATGACTGCCATAGTAACGAGGACATGAGCCTGCGAACCAACAGGAAAGTCTTTACCGAGGGGCTTGAATGTATCGGACGAAAGGAGTTTACACGCCAGGAAATGCGTATGCTGGTATGTGCCCAGTGCCATGTAACCTATAATATTCAGAAGGACGCAAATATGAAATCCGTGGGTATAGAACATCCATGGGTGGGAAGTTCATGGGGGGATATCTCAATTGAGAACATAATCGCATATATAAAAGATAAGAAAAACATCAAGGAATGGACCCAAAATGTCACCGGTTTCAAGCTTGCCTATATACGGCACCCTGAACTGGAATTCTTTACCCGTCAGAGTGAGCATTTCAACGCGGGGGTGGCCTGTGCTGACTGCCATATGCCCTACAAGGTGGTTGGTGGGTCAAAGATATCCGACCATAACCTGATGAGTCCATTAAAAGATGATCTTCATGCCTGCTCAAAGTGTCATCCCCAGTCAAAGGACAGGCTGCGTGAGCAGGTGAAAGCCATACAGGATAGAACCGTGTCACTTCTACTGAGAGCCGGCTACCAGACCGCGGTAACCGCGAAAATATTTGAGCAGGTGCATAAAAACGAAACGCAGGGCGTAAAGATCAGCAGCTCCCTCTACAATAGGGCGAAGGATTTCTACCAGGAAGCCTTTTACCGTGTAGTATTCATTGGTGCAGAAAACTCTATAGGGTTTCACAATCCCACCGAGGCAGGCCGTATACTTGGCGACGCGGTAAACTTCGCGGCCAGGGCAGAGGCCCTTCTCAGGCAGGGCCTGGCAGTAAAAAACATCAACGTGCCTGAAAACCAGCCCCTTGACCTGTCGAAGTACCTGAATAACAGGGGTGTACGAGGCCTCGACTTTAAACCCGAACAGGAATTCGAAGATCCATTCGGTTTGCAGAATATTTTTGTACCACGATTCAAAATGGGGCTTTAAAAAAAGGATCACCACAGAGGCACAGAGGTACAGAGGGGGGATATGGTTGTCTGGTTGCACAACATGAGGTTTAATGGTTAACCATAATGCTGTAACTCACCATAAAGACAAACATAAAAATCCTTTCTCTGTTTCTCTGTGCCTCTGTGGTAAATAAAAAAGAATTGACATCGCCTTAAGTTGGACTAACATCCAACAAACATACTAAGAGGTGATGATATGGCAAGGCGTGCTGCGTGGTGGCTTTCTGTTCTTGCGAAGATATGGCCCCTTACCTGGAATGGCGCGAAGGCTACCCGTATTCCAGTAATCGGGCGTGTTATCGCGGTGTTCTCAACTCCCCTTTTTTCAGGGAAAAACCTTAACATAACCTATATTCCCATAAACCGCCAGGTAGAAGGTGCGGGCAGTACTTATCTGCCATCAGAGCTGGTGGAGGAGATGATACGGCGATCATCACACCGGGTGATCATTCACCGGTGTACCTGCCGTGACGCAATGCAATGCAAAGTGCACGATATTGAAACAGGCTGTATTCTCATGGGTGACGGGGCTGCCGAGATAGACGAACGTATCGCCCGCCACGTGAGCGTGGAAGAAGCCATTGATCATTTCAGGGCAGGGGTTGAGGACGGGCTTATTCCCATGACCGGCAGGGTGAAGATCGATAACTTCATCTGGGGTGTCCCCGACAGGGGCAAGCTTTTAACGGTGTGCCTCTGCTGTAGATGTTGCTGTACCATACTGCAGTCCGGCAAATACCTTCCTGAAAAATCCGCCGATTCACTGGTGCGCCTGAAAAGCATGCGAATTGAAGTGACCCCCGACTATTGTACCGGCTGCGGGTATTGCGTTGATGACTGCTTCATGGCAGCCCTCAGCCTGAACGAAGACGGCATTGTGGAGTGGGACGGGGATGCCTGCAAGGGATGCGGCAGGTGCGTAAGCCTGTGTCCCGAGGACGCGCTGACAGCGGTGATCGGTAACGTGGACGAAGCCATCGACGAGGTCTGGGGCAGGGTGACTTCAATTATTGATTTTCAGGATGAGAAAAACAGGAGATAAAAATATGGTAAAGAAAGGATTCTGGTACTTTCTGATGACCGGTGCCATTGTGCTGTACGCGGCGGTTGGTTTGCTGGGTTTCTACATTTTTCCCCACAGCTGGATAAAGGCAATCATAGGACTGGCTTTGCTGCTATTGCTGCATATTTCAGAAATTCCCCACGCGAAAAAAGTTCTCGGGGGTAAGGGATTGTCAGATAGAAGGATCGCGGTGAAGACAATCCTGTTCGGGTTCACCTGGTGGGTTCCCGTGAAAAAAGGAATACTGGAGAAATAACATGCTGCGATACGGTCCCGGCAGAAAAATGGTAAAAACCATGGTATGGCTTTCATGGCCCATCATCAGGTGGGGAAAGCAATTGAGTTCATACCCCGTCCTCAAGTGGATCATTCATCCTTTCTTCGCATATCCATACAGCGAGGTAACGGCAGTACCCATTAACGTGAAGGTTGATCTTCCCGATTCCGTTCCCGTTCCCGTGCGAATTCTTGAACGACTTGTGGGTGACGTGGAAGACAGGTTTATTCTTGATGAATGCATCTGCCGTGGATTGTTGAATTGCGAAAATCATCCCAAGGAGATCGGCTGTATGGCGCTGGGGCCTGCCATAAAGAGAATAAATCCATCACACGGCAGGCGGGTGAGTGCTGAAGAAGCGGTTGAACATATACGAAAGGCGGCAGATTCGGGTCTTATCGCCAGCGTGGCCCACACGTGGATCGACCCGTTAGCATTTGGCCTGCGTCATTTTAACCAGCTTATGTTTATTTGTTTTTGTGATGACTGCTGTTGCCTGTACCGTACCCATATGAAAAAAAGGGGGCCGAACCTGGATCGTTCTTACCAGCCGTTGCCGGGGGTAACAGTGCGTGTTGATCCCGGCTTGTGTACCGGGTGTGGTGTGTGCGTGGAAAGATGTTTCGTGGCCTCAATGCGGCTGGAAGACGGTATCGCGGTTGTGGGTGATGACTGCAAGTCGTGCGGGCGGTGCGTGGAACTGTGTCCCGAGAACGCCATTGAACTGGTAATGGAAGACGAGGAAACACTGTACCGCCGCCTCCGCGAACGGATAGCGGCGGTTGCTGATATCTCGGCT
>JAGYNX010000224.1 GCA_018399855.1 Spirochaetota bacterium | reverse complement strand
TGGGATCAAAAGGATTAAAAGCTATTGTCCTTGATGATACCGGAATGAAGATGCGCAGCCCCAAAGATCCCGATAAGTTCAGGGAAGCGAATAAAGTATTCGTACATGGACTGAAGACACATCCCGTAACCGGGGAAGCGTTGCCGGCTTATGGTACTAACGTACTGGCAAATATAATAAACGAGTCCGGCGGATATCCTACCCGAAATTTCTCGGAAGGACAATTCGAAGGAGTTACAAAAATTAGCGGAGAAACCCAGGCTGAACTTGAAACCAGCAGGGGCGGTAAAGCAACACATGGGTGTCATCGCGGTTGCGTTATACAGTGTTCAGGAACATACAATGATAAAAAAGGTAACTTTTTAACGAAACAACCGGAATACGAGACGGTATGGGCGCATGGGGCTAACTGCTGTATCGATGATCTTGATTCTATTGCCATGATGGATTACCTGGACGATAATTACGGGCTTGATACCATCGAGATGGGTGCGACAATTGGAGTTGCCATGGAAGCCGGTATAATTGAGTTTGGTGACGCGAAGGGTGCCATAAAACTGATTCATGAAGTTGGTAAAGGTACAGATATTGGCAGAATACTGGGCAATGGTGCCGCGGTAACAGCAAGGGTATTCGGCATAGAACGTGCACCTGTTGTCAAGGGACAGGCAATGCCGGCGTATGACCCCCGAGCGATTCAGGGTATTGGCGTTACCTATGCAACCAGTACAATGGGAGCGGACCACACAGCCGGATATGCTATTGCTACAAACATAATGAAGGTTGGCGGTTTCGTTGACCCATTGAAGACAGAAGGTCAGATAGATCTTTCAAGAAACCTCCAGGTTGCGACCGCTGCCATAGATTCAACGGGGATGTGTCTCTTTATCGCATTCGCTGTGCTTGACCAGCCAGAGACTTTTCAGGCCCTGATTGATATGCTCAACGCATTCTATGGACTTGAGTTGACTGCCGATGATGTTACGGAGCTTGGGAAAACGGTTCTTGGAATGGAACGTGATTTCAACATGCAGGCAGGTTTTACATCAAAAGATGACAGGTTACCACAATATTTCAAAGATGAACCCGTAGGTCCGCACAATGTAACCTTTGATGTAAAGGACGACGAACTTGACACATTATACAACTGGTAACCCGTTTAGAACAGGAAAGCCAGGTAGAGGATATAGTACTTAAATGTGAATCAAGTTGCAAAAACAGTTGAAATTATTACCCACTGGGATATAATTAAGCGCTTCAATATTATGCTGCAGGAAGGGGTATATATTGATATAAAAAGAAGTATGCTGTTAAAAGAGTTTCTTCTTGAGAGATGCGGTATTACAGAAGTTGTGTTATCTGGAAAAATAAAAACAATATTTCTTAACAGCAAACCAGTTGATGACATATCTACTGTTCACGTGGGGGCAGGTGACTATGTAAGCTTATCTGGAGCCATGCCTGGCCTCGCTGGGGCAGTATTCAGGCGAAAAAGCATGTTGTCATCATTCAGGGAAACTATAACACACAAAAGTGATAGTGGCGGAATATCAAATATTGACTCACCTGGAATGGTACTGTTAAAAGTGTTTAATACTGTTATGGATGCAGTCGCGCGACCAGTGTTCCACAGTGGAGTGTTTGTACCGGTTTCAACATGTACATGGATTTTTGAAATAGCCGGTGACCTGTTGAAAGCAGAAAACGTTTCACTAAAATTTGACGGTAAAAAGATTAAAATGAAAAATATTTTTAATGAATTGATGTCTCTTGACAATCAATTACTGTATCTTGTAATTTATGGAAATAACAGTTAAATTATTTGCCTCACTGGGTAGAGAAAGATTCGACGAAAAAGAAATACAAATGCCGAATGGAATTACAGTACTTGATCTTATAAAGAAATTGAAGATTGACCCTGAAGACGTGTCGATAATATTTATAAACAATCGTCACGCGGAATTGGAAGATACATTGAAAGATAGAGATATCCTGGCTCTATTCCCACCGGTTGGTGGAGGCTGACATTAATGATAAATACTAACAGGTACATAATTGCCGGAATGGTGTGCATATCACTTTCGATTGTTCTTATGTTAACAGGGAACGATTATGCGTACATGGTTGCTGCTTTTTCCTTTGTTGTATTTGTGATTTCATTTGTACTGCTGCTATTTAAAATTAAGTTCATGAATGAAACAATTCATGAACTTCGCACATCTCTTGAAAGTGTTTCCAGCAGCAACCAGGCGTGTTCCGGGGAAATCGCGCACCTTTCAGAAGATCTTGATAATACCTTGAAAAAGATACACAATCTTTCTATCGACTCATTTGAAAATTCCAGGACACAAACACTGGAGATGATCGACATTTCTGCATCGATTGAATCCATAGCGGCTGGTATCAACCAGGTGGCAGAAACCGCCAACAACCAGGCAGAAGATATCAAGAAACTGGTATACCTGATCCAGGGATTGACAGAATCTGCAGAATCACTTGGTAAAAGAATCAATGACGCGGTAACGAAGGCCAAGGATGTGTCATCAAACGCGATTGAAGGCCAGAATGAACTCTACGACGCGTCTGAAAAGATGCTGTCTGTAATAGAAGAATCAAGATCAGTTAATGAAGTGCTGAACGTGATCAGTGATATCTCTGATAAGATCAACCTGCTTTCATTGAACGCTTCAATCGAAGCAGCCCGGGCTGGTGATTACGGCAGGGGATTCGCTGTTGTTGCTGACGAGGTGTCAAAACTTGCCGACCAGACCGCTTCCAGTGTAAATGACATCACCAGCATGCTGACCAGGACTAATTCACGCCTTGAACAACATACTATGACAATACAGGATGCCGTTAAAGCGGCCGGTTTAGTATTTGAACAGATCCAGGGGATAAGTGATGATATCAGGAGAATAGCGAACACTGTTCGTGACCAGGGAAAAATGAATCACATCGTTTCAGAAGATGCCGAGACAATAAACAACAGGTCAATTGAAATAGAAGATGCCACCACCGAACAGAAACTTGCAATATATGATGTACTCACCCATGTAAACAGGATAAATGATTTATTCAAGGATAACCTTCGTGCGGCAAAAGATATGAAGCAATACCTGGAAGAACATTCTGACTTACATGAAGACTTAGAGAAACTTGACGGTTTATTGAAAAGGGGTTAAGAAAGTTGTTGATAATAGTTATCCGAAAAATTAGATATTATTTAAACAACACATTCAGTAAACACTTTCACTTCCGGTTTGTGCTGCTTCGCTTCCCATAATGAAAGCCTTGTCTGCATCTCAAGCCAGCTTTCGGGGGTGGTGCCAGTAGCCTCAGCAATTCTTATGGCCATATCTGATGTTAATGTAGTTCTGCCATTTACCAGGGCTGATAATGTTTTTCTTGAAATACCCATACATTCGGCAGCCTGTTTTATTGATATACCTAAAGGAACAAGTACATCTTCTTTTAATACTACACCAGGGTGTGTTGGTTTTCTTACTGTATCATTCATCACTATAACGAACCTCCTTAATGATAGTCTTCATAATCAACATTTATTGCATTCTCACCTGAAAATTCAAAGGTAACTCTCCAGTTATCATTAACCCATACAGACCAGATTCCTTTTTTTTTGCCTTTTAATTCGTGTAATTTGTATCCTGGAAGATTCATATCATTTGGCGCTTTAGAAGCACTCAAACGGTCCAGTATTCGGCTTAGTTTGTCAGAATGTTCGGCTTGTATTCCTCTTTTGTTCCCACTTATAAAGAACTTTTCTAGCCCCTTGTGCTTAAAGCTTTTTATCATAAACACAGTGTAACCTTATGGGTTACACGTTTCAATAAAAAAAAGTATT
>JAGYNX010000223.1 GCA_018399855.1 Spirochaetota bacterium | reverse complement strand
AGGTCCAGGAGAATGCCAACAGTACGATCCATGGAGGAGGATACAGCACGAATGTTCTTTATAAGTTCGGCATGGTACTGGTGACTGGAATGTGACATGTTTAAGCGTGCCACGTTCATGCCTGCCTCGATCAGGGCCCGTATCTGTTCAGGCTTCTCACAGGCCGGGCCGATAGTACAAACTATCTTTGTGTTTCTCATTGGTTACATGTCCTTGTAAATTTATTAAAAGAAGAGAGAGTTATAATATACCACCTGCCGGGGATGAATTCAAGGAAATGGGTGATGGGCAGTGAAGAGTGAAGAGTTTCGGTTGCAATATTTTATGATGACGTAGTATATATCCAGCATAGAGGGAGAACAAGACTTATAATGGGAAGAAGGATGGACAGTGGTTTTGTGTATGCCATAAGCGCGGTGCTGTTATGGTCAACGGTGGCATCGGCATTCAAGATCACCCTGCGGTTTACCCCGCCTGAATGGCTGGTGGTCTACTCGGCCCTTGTGTCGGCGGGCGTGCTGTGGCTGGTTGTGCTGCTGCAGGGTAAGCTTCGGCTGCTTCGTGAATTGACAAGGGGTGACATTGCAATGACGGCTCTTGTCGGACTGTTGAACCCATGTGCGTATTACCTGGTGCTCTTTTACGCTTACGATCTTCTCCCGGCACAGGAGGCCCAACCACTCAACTATACCTGGGCCATTGTGCTCAGCATCTTCTCGGCAGTCATCCTGGGAGAGCGTCTTTCCTTCAAAATGTTCGCGGGCCTCCTGGTGAGTTTCTGTGGGGTACTAGTGATCGCTACCAGGGGAGAGATCAGCGGCATGCACTTTTCCAGCCCCATCGGGGTGGGCCTTGCGGTGGGAAGCTCACTCATCTGGGCATCCTACTGGGTGCTGAACATGAAGTCACGCATAGACCGGTCACTGCGTCTTGCGCTGGGGTTCAGTGCCGGTTTCGTCTTTTCACTTCTTATCGTATATCCCATGTACGGCCTGCATGTGCCCGGTACTGCGGGTATTGCCGGCTGTGTCTATATCGGGGTGTTCGAAATGGGTATCACATTCCTGTTGTGGGACACCGCCCTGAAGCGTTCGTCGAGTACCGCGCGAACGGCAAACCTCATATACATCTCTCCCTTTCTTTCACTGGTGTGGATACACCTGATGGTTGGTGAAACAATACTTGCAAGCTCCATCGGCGGGCTTGTGCTGATCACCGCGGGAATAGTGCTGCAGCGCCTGGACAGGCCTGCAGTCATCTCAGACCAGTGAGGTCACCTGTTCCTTTTTCTTTTGCGCGTTATAATAGAATCTGGATACCTGCAGTGCCCGTACTGCCTCTTCAGGTGAAAGGAAACCTGGCAGCCGGTACTCACGGCGCAACTGCAGTATACGGTCAACCGCGTTGGGAACGTAGATGGATGCGGGCTTGTCGCAGGCTTTGCATATCTCTCCCAGCTCCATCAGTGCCTCGATCACCACGGGCTGCCATACGTTTAGAACGGGTAACAGACCATCGATCTCGTTGGATTCGAGAAGCAATGTGAATATATCGATAAAGGTTTCTTTTGAAAGGGTAGGGCCCATGTCTATGGGATTTTCCACGTTGTAGAGCTTACCGGTTTCGGCGATCTTCTTTTGCAGTTCTTCTGAAAGGGTGGGGACGGTAAAGCCCGCTTCCACCAGCAGGTCGGAGGTAATACCGCCGAATGCCCCCGAGTTGGTAAAGATGGCTATTCTGTTTCCCTTCAGCAGGGGCATGGTGGTGAATATTTTCGGCATGGAATGGAGTTCACTGATGTCGTTGCAGCGGATTACCCCTGCCTGTCTGCAGGCTGCGTCGAAGATGACGTCATTGTTGGCCATGCCGGCAGTGTGGGACATGGCTGCCTGTGCCCCCGCCTCGGTACGGCCCACCTTGTAGACCAGTACTGGCTTGCTGGAGCGTCGTGCTGCCTCCATGAAACGGGTGCCGTTGTGTATGCTCTCAAGGTACATGCCGATAACTTCGGTGTTATCGGTGTTGAAGTAATCGATGCAGTCGGCCTCGTCGATGTCTTCCTTGTTGCCGATGCTCATCATCTTGTTCACGTTTACCACGTCGCTCACCAGCGAGTCCATGATGAGGACCCCAACCCCGCCGCTCTGTATGACATAGGATATGGTGCCGGGATCGTCGTATACACTGTCGTACATCCCCGGCTGCGCGCCAAAGAAGCAGCAGAACCGGTTATGGGCGTTCATGGTGCCCAGGCAGTTGGGGCCGATGAACCGAATGCCATGTTCACGTGCGATGCGGTTAACTTCCTGCTGCATTTGCTGTCCCGCTTCACCTTCTTCATTGAAGCCAGCCGTTTCTATAATGACGGCCTTTATACCCTTGTGGCCGCATTCTTCCATTACCTGCGGCACCACGTGGGCCGGTGTGAGGATAACGGCAAGATCAACTTCGCCGGGTATTTCAGCCAGGCTGGTATATCCTTTGCAGTCTGCTACGTTCTCACCCTTGCGGTTTACCGCGTAGAATTCACCATCGTACTTTAGATATGAGATGAACCTGCAGATAGTGGCCCCAAGGTTGAATGCCTTGTTGGAGGCGCCGATAACGGCAAGTGACCGGGGATTGAAGAAGGCGTCCATGGTGTCCTCTCTTTGATCAGTTAAAGGTTGTATGTTAAGCTTATAATCGGGCCGGTATATTGCAATGAAAATTTGTGTATAACCACAGAGGTACAGAGGTACAGAGAAGAATAATTATTTTTCGATATGATTTCCTTTACTCCTTTGCCGTTACCATACTTAATCCTTTCTCTGTGCCTCCGTGCCTCTGTGGTTATCCTTTTAAGTCTATGAATGCAAAAGCTTCACTGTCTGCCGGACTTCCTCGAATTCTTTGTCGGCTTCTATGCTTGTGGCCGGTATGAAGCGATTCACTGCCAGCATGGTGATGACGTTGGCAACGAAGCCGGGTACTATCTCGTACATGGTCTCGCCAAGTCCCACCTGTTTCCAGATTACCAGTACCACGGTGCCCGTTACCATGCCGGCAAGGGCCGACTGCCATGATGTTTTACGGGAGAAGAGGGCGAACAGCACCAGTGGACCGAATGCGGCACCGAAGCCCCCCCAGGCGTAGGCCACCAGGCCAAGCACGGTATTGTCGGGGTTGAGTGCCATCAGCAATGCGATGACAGATATGCCGATAACGCAGATCCTGCCTACCTGTACAACCCGCTTCTGCGGGGCGTCTTTACGTATCACTTTCTGGTAGAAGTCCTCGGTGAGGGCAGAGGATGATACCAGAAGCTGAGAGTCAATGGTTGACATGATGGCAGAAAGTATGGCCGCAAGAAATATGCCGCCCACCCAGGGATTAAACATCTTCTCCACCATGTAGATGAATACCTTCTCCTGGTCGCCACTTTCAAGACCCGGGTACAATGGGATGGCGATGAGACCTACCATGGCTGCTCCTATGAGGGATATAAATACCCAGGTGATAGCAATGGCCATGGATCGCCGAAGTTCCTTTACTTCCCTGATGCCCATGAAGCGCACAAGGATGTGAGGCTGTCCGAAGTATCCCAGTCCCCATGCCATGGTTGATATTACTCCCACCAGCGAGGCGCCTGTGAGGGTGAGAAGCCCCGTGTCGATGTTGCGGGCTACCATCTCTGCGTGTATTGCCTCATACCCGCCCACATGCTGCCAGGCAAGGACAGGTACGATGGTGATGGCGATCACCATGAGGGTGCCCTGTATCATGTCTGTCCAACTGACCGCCAGGAACCCACCAAGGAAGGTGTAGGCCACGATGACCAGTGTACCGATGCTGACCGCCATGTGATAGTCTATATGAAACATG
>JAGYNX010000222.1 GCA_018399855.1 Spirochaetota bacterium | reverse complement strand
TGAGAGGGATCTCTATACGGTTGCCATTATCAACGAGTATTGTCAGCTGATTATTGTCATTGGCAAACCCGGCATCTTTACGTCCAACATCATTAATGCATATCATGTTTAACTTCTTGTCTTGCAGCTTTGCACGTCCATAATTTTCAACATCATTTGTTTCGGCGGCAAACCCCACCACAATTAAATCTGTAAGCTTATCATCTGCATCTTTTTGCTGTGCCACATTCTTCAAAATGTCGGGGGTACGTGTGAGGGTAACGACAAGTTCATCATCTTTCTTTTTCATCTTTGTGTGTGATTTTTCTATCGGTGTATAATCGGCAGGTGCTGCAGCCATAACCAGGATCGCGCCAGGTTCAAGTTCATGAATAACCTTCTCAAGAAGATCCCCGGTACTCTCAATGGAAACTGTCCTGTATTGTTTTTCCTGTAATAACGACGAATGAACTGGCCCATGAATAAACACTACTTCTCGGCATACTTTCTCTCCGGCATCGGCTATGGCAATTCCCATCTTTCCGGAAGAGGGATTGGATATAAAACGCACGGGGTCAAGCCATTCCCTGGTAGGTCCACCTGTTACGATCAGTTTTCTATCCTTCAACAACATCCTTTGCCATCCTGTAGATTTCATCTATAGATGCCAGTCGTCCGCTTCCCTCGTCACCACAGGCAACCAGGCCTGATTCGGGCTCAACAAAATGCACACCACGTTTCTTAAGCCTCTTAACATTTTCCTGAACAGCAACATGTGACCACATATTGGGGTTCATGGCCGGTGCCATCATAACAGGACATTCTACAGACAGGTACGTAGTGCTCACCAGGTCATCGGCAATGCCGTTGGCGAATTTTCCGATAATATTTGCCGTTGCCGGGGCGACAAGATAAAGCGCTGCATCCTGTTTCAGTTCAATGTGCCCCATCTCTTTCCACTGTGCGGCAAAAGAGGTTGTATATACCGGATTGCCCGTAAGGGTCTGCAGCGTTAACGGGGTCACAAGATGGGTAGCATTTTCGGTTAGAACGCAATATACCGAATACCCGTCCTTTACGAATAATCGTGAAAGATCGCACGTTTTATACGCTGATATTGAAGAACTTATTCCAAGTATTATTTTTTTCATGATCGTTTAAAGAACCTCTCAATCTCATTTTTTGTAAGTGAATACGCGATGGGACGTCCGTGGGGACAACGCATAACTTCGTTACCGCCGGAGACGAATTGTATAATTCGTATAATCTCGTCCTGAGAAAGATCATCATTGGCCCTCCTGGCTGAATGACATGCCAGTGTTTCGGCAATAGACTTCCGGATGTTTCCCAGTACGTCGTTTTCACTATCAAGTACATCAAGGATATCCAGTATAATTTTCTCCTGGTCCATGTGTGCCGTATAAGATGGCACACCCCTGATAATTATAGAATTATCAGAAAAGTCTTCTATGTCAAATCCATTTTTATTTAAATATTCAAGAGATTCCATTGCGTTTTCGTATATTTCGGGGGTCAATTCCATAACTTTAGGAAATACCAGTTGCTGAATTTCAATATCATGTGCATCATCAATTATCCTGTCATACAGCATCCGTTCGTGGGCGGCATGATAATCGATAATCATGATAGACTCATTCTCTTCAACCAGGATATACGTTCCGAAAGCGATTCCAAGAACATGTACATCATCCCCCCATTCGTTCAAGGGTATATACAGGTCACGAAAATCACTGATGAAATTATTCCCCGTCCGGCTTTCCATGGGAACATCATTCCAGGTATCCGTAAATGAACCTTCTTCAACTTCATAACCGTGTTGTCCCCTGGATGGAGTCACTGTCCCATTAGAAAATCTTTGCTGAATTTCATGAGCACCATCCTGTTCTTCATGTACTGCTGCTGATGGGATTTCATGTTCAATTCTCATCTGGTGTACACGGGTATTCAGGATTTTTGATGCAAAATTCATGATAATGCGATTGATACGCTTTTGATCAGCAAACCGAACCTCCCGCTTGGAAGGATGGACGTTAATGTCAACAGATTGCGGTGAGGTGGTAATCATCAAAACGGCAGCCGGATGCTGTCCTCTTTTCAGCATCCCTTCATATGACTTCTGTAGCAGGTACCCAAGATACTGATGGAACACCGGCCTTCCATTTATGTACAGGTGCTGCAGTGACCTTTGCGGACGGGAATACGAAGGTAGGGAAAGATATCCTTCAATAGCGATGTCTGAATCTTCCAGTTTCTCATACACCAGGTTTTCTGTGACATATTTACCATAAACCTGTTCGATTCTATCTTCAATGCCGGAAACCGATTGGAATGAATGAACTCTTTTACCATCGATTGTAATTGTAAATGTTATTTCAGGATGCACCAGCGCCATTCTGAATATTACTTCCCGTATATATCTTAATTCTGTCGACGCTGTTTTCAGAAAGTTTTTCCTGGCGGGAGTATTGAAAAACAGGTTCTCCACGATAACGGTTGTTCCTACAGGTCCCGCATAATCGGTGATGGTAACATCACTGCCGCTGGCTACCAGCCTGCCGCCGGTTGTTTCTTCAACTGACCTGCTTAAGATTGTAAGTTTTGATACCGATGAAATACTTGATAAAGCTTCACCCCTGAACCCCAGTGTGAGGATATTCCCAATATCCATATCACTTTGAATCTTGCTTGTAGCATGTTCTTCGATGGAGAGGTGCAGATCATCCCTGTATATGCCACTGCCATTATCCTTCACCAATATTCTCTTGAGACCGGCGTCATCAACTTCTACGTCAATAATGGTTGCACCCACATCAATGGAATTTTCCAGTAATTCCTTAATAACCGAGAATGGTCCCTCTACAACCTCCCCAGCAGCAATTTTTCTTTTAACTGACTCTGGCAAAACGTGAATTATATTCATAGTAATTTCATTGTACCAATATTATCCGGTAGAGTTTCCGCAGGATTGAAAGTGAACCAAAAGTTTATTCACTTTTTCTCAGTTGATCAACAAGTATGGGCAGCGTTTCACCCGCGCTTCCCTGCAGGTATACATCTGTGATTGAGGAGGTCAGTACAGTCTGCTCAAGGTTCATCTCTATGACACTCCCCCCCCGTGATTTCACGATATGAGGGATACTACTTGCGGGATATACTACAGCCGAGGTTCCAACAACCAGCACCGCCTCGGCAGTATTTGCAAGTTTCTGAGATTCGAGTAACGCGTTATAGGGGATTGTTTCCCCGAAAAATATTACGCTGGGTTTTAATATTTCGTTACATGATTTGCATACCGGGGGTTCAGTGCCGATAACGAATTCTTCCGGTGAATATTGCGCACCGCAGTAAATGCATTGCAGGTACTCAGCGTTGCCGTGAAATTCTATCACGTTTTTACTCCCCGCTCTCTGGTGCAAATTGTCAATATTCTGGGTTATTATTGAATGAAGCAGGCCCATATCCTCAAGTTCAGCCAGTGCCAGGTGTGCTGGATTGGGCTGCGCGCTGGTTGTCATTCCCATCAGTTCGAATATCATGTTCCATATTTTACGTGGGTCACGCCTGAAGGCATCAATATGGGCGTATTCTGCGGGATTATACTTTTCCCACAGGCCTGTTGGACTTCTGAAATCGGGTATACCGCTTTCTACGGATACCCCCGCGCCGGTTAACGCGATAGTAAGCGACGAATTTTTTATTATTTTTGCGGCTTCCGCGAAATTATCCATAATCTTTCCTGAAACAAGTATATCACTATATCTGGGATGATTTTATATTATCGTCAAGGAAATTTCCATAACTATTTTCAAGTAATATCCAAACTTAAACATAATCAATGCTTGGGGGTGAATTAAATATCGGGTAAGGTGCAATGAATTTCAATGT
>JAGYNX010000221.1 GCA_018399855.1 Spirochaetota bacterium | reverse complement strand
GAGTAGCGGATATGCGTATAGTCAACGGCATTCTCAACATGATAGTATTCGCGGCAACCGCCTGTTTTTTCATCGCGTCATGCTGCCTGCCGCTGTATGCCGACACCCTTATTACCGGCCAGAAAAAACTCATCTCACTCCTGTACAATGATGGCAATTATTTTCAGTGTATCGCAGAAACCGAAAGGCTGGTACAGTGGACTTCTCCCGATGACCGGGCACCATATGATTATTTTATCGCGGTAAACTATTACCGGGGGTACCAGTACTCATCGGCAATATACACACTGCAAAAATCCACCGCCCCCCGGGGGCAACTCCACCATTCCATACTGGTTTCCCAGTCTTACCGGTGGCAGCATGAGTACACCAAAGCCATTTCAGCACTTACACAGTATAAGTACGCTGAACTATCACCCGAACACAGTGACATGCTGTTCGTGCGACGCCTTGAAATCCAGGTTGACGCATCCGATTACACCGGCGCACTTGAAGAAATAAAACAGGCAGAAAAAATTATGGGGGGGGACAAAAGGACAAGCCGGCTTCGTTCATCTCTCATGGATATTCAGCATCAGCAGGTATCACCCGCAATTACCGCCCTCTTCTCAGCAGCAGTGCCCGGACTTGGCCAGGCCAGGGTGAAAAGGTATAGCGACGCCCTGCTCAGCCTGACAGCAGTGGCCCTCCTGGGAGGCGGCACCTACTATCTTCTGAAAAACGACCATACGGCAGCCGGTGCCACGCTGGGTTTCTTTCTTGCCGTCACATACGCCGGCAACGTGTATGGTGCCTATAACTCGGCATTGCGATACAACAGGGACGCACATTACCGCTGGAAAGAAACATTTCGCAGGCAGTTTATTCCCGCTTATAATCCGGATGATCACCTGCAAAGGAAGCTGTTTTTCCCATGAGAATACTACTACACCTGCTACTGGCTGTAACAGCCATCATCGTTATGCCCTACCCTGCAAACAGGGCCTTTGCTGCTGATTCACATCCACTCCTGCAGCAGGCAGAACGGCATATTGACAACAGGCAGTATTATCACGCGGTTACCGAAATCATGCGCTATCAATATATCAATCCACGGGGAAAGGAGTATTACGGGAGCATGCTGATGATGGGGAAAGCCTATTACCTTGGTGACAATTACTACCAGGCAACACAGGTAATGGCAGAATGTTATAACGCCGCCCGGGACACCGGGGAGGGAGAGAAAGCACTGTACTTTCTCGGGACAATGCGTCTTAAATCCGGATCACCCTTCTTCGCCCACAGGACCATACAGGAGTACATGTACATCTATCCCGATGGAACCTACAGCGAGATATCCCAACTCCATGCCTGCCATGCCCTGGCCATGATGAATGATCACCGGAAAGCCCTTGATGGTATTCATGAATTTCTTGAAAAGTATCCGCAAACCGGGTACAGGGAAGAAGCTCTCACCCTTGAAAAGAATATTATTGAACAGATTAACCGTCCCCGTAAAAGTCCTCTTACCGCATTTCTTGGCTCACTGGTACTACCCGGGTTTGGTCATTTTTACACGGGAAATATCGGCATGGGACTGCTTTCTTTCTTTACAAACGCGGGGCTTATATATTTAATATATGACGGATACGCTGATGGTGACATGTTCAGGGCGGCCTTTTTCGGCTTCATTGAACTGTCATTCTACCAGTATTCCCTTTTAACCGGGGTGCGAAATGTACATGAGTACAACAGCGATAGGGAATACTACAACACCCTTCGAATGTCCGTGGAAACCCGGTTCTGAATATTTTTTTCACCACAGAGGCACAGAGATACAGAGAACGGATTATTATATATGTCGTAGGGTTATGTTAAAGCAGTATGGTTACTGAAAAATCTTGAATGTTTTCATGAAATGCAACCAGACAATATATATTCCCCTCTGTGACTCTGTACCTCTGTGGTAACTATTTTTTAGTTGAAAGGCAACTACCATCATGAAGAATAAATCTTTAAATCTGGAGAGCCTTCTCAGGGAGGACAAGGATCCGGGGCTTATTGCCCAGGATATTCTTGAAGGTGAGTTTTCTGAACTTGATATTCACCGCAAGGACTACCTTGACCGCTTTCTTGATTTCGTATACTTCAAGGTTTCTACGGGTATCCCTTACATTATTCATGACGCCTACCCTTCCAAGCGAATGCATGATAAAGAACTTGAATCGAAGATACGTGAACTGATAAATGATCATCTCTTTCCCGATATACTGTTTCCCCTTTTAAAACATTTTTCAAGAAACATGCATAATTCGGATACGAATCTCTACCTGGCCAACCTGGTTGAAGCAGATGAAATCATAACTACACTTTATGATACCTTTGTAATGTTTAGAAATGATTCGTGGATTCTTGATCCGGAAAAACGCACCCTGAACGTGAAACGTATCCAGCAATACCTGGCCCGTTCAGAAAACTATCATTCCTCTCCCCTTGACGCGGCGTGCCGGTTTAAGTACATACTTGAATTCATTGCCATCAAGCAGAAGGTAGATCACATTTACACCATGGATCAGCTGAAATTATCAGGAGACAACTGAGGGTTATCTCCCGATAGAAGAAAGCCGTTCAACTACGGCATCCGGGGGAAGATCTTCTTCGCGTACAGATATGTTGTTGAATCTCTGCGAATCGGTATAATTCTCACTATCGTTGAGCTCGGGTGTATATGTCTGGATGAGCCACCACAGTATATCCTGCATGTCGCGGGCGGTTGTATCCACAACGGTATACATGTAATAGAGGTCCCTTCCCTGCAGCCTGGATGATAGTGCGGGATGGCGTGTAAAGATGGGGTCCATCAGGTTCTTTAACCCGATTCGAAGACCGTCCCTCCAGCAGCTGAAATAGAGCAGTTTCCTGGGCTGATTCCGCGGAACATTTTCCATCAATAACACGATACCCGGCAGCTCGGGAATAATCTTGGTAATTGAATACTTATCGTACTTATGTAACGGTGACCACGCGATGGTATAGAGTACACCGTCATTAACTTCCTTTTTCTTCATACAGTCTCCTTTTTATGCCTTTGTTGTACTTCATCAATCAGCTCATCAAGGGCGGATAACAGGTCATGGGCACGTTTTATAACATCGGTCTCGTTTAAAAGACTGTATCGCCTCTCATACTGCATCACGAAATAATTTGCCACGAAGTCAGTAAGCTGATGCAGATCGGATATGAAATTCAACAGGTGTATCAATTTATCAGATTCATCCACATTTATCAAGAATATTAGTTCCTGTGCTTTTTTTCGAAGAAGGTCACAGACCGTATCATTTTGTGCGACGCTGCTTTCTTCAATTTCACGGTAATATCCGTTTGTGATCATTCGCCTTTTTTCGATGCGAACCCTTGATATTCCCTTAAGCTGAAGGGCGGAGTAATGCCCCCGGCTTTCATTCTTTACAACCTCGGCAAGTGTTGCCACAGACCGGGGCCGGCGAATCACGTCAAGTATACCGCCAACCGGGTATACCAGCAGCCTGTCACCCGGTTGCAGTGAATGCACAAACCGCAGGCGAACACCGGCAGAAAGCCCGCAGTAAGGAAATAGAACCTTTTTGTACAGGTACAGTATATATTTTCTTTGAAGTTCCATATCACTCATATAATGATAAGCTCATTTTGAAATGTTTGGAAAAACTATTAAAATCTATTATAAGACTATACATCATTATTCGTCACCCGAAGAGAAGCTTATGATATCATATGGCTCAAAAAATATGGAACCGCCCGCTTCGCTCGATATACACAGATTAACACAGATAGTTAGTGAATAGTGAACTGATCACGCTTCACTTCTCACTATTCACTTAACTGCCTTTATCTGCGGTTAAAAAATTATATAAATACAATTTCATA
>JAGYNX010000220.1 GCA_018399855.1 Spirochaetota bacterium | reverse complement strand
TTACCAAACAGCAGGTCGTCCCCTGTATCAGCATGTACCTTGATGGCAATGGAACGGGGAAATGTACGCCTGATGATTATGACGATCTCGTCAATGATCTCATGAAGGTGCAGCGGCATCGTCTTGTAGCTTGACCTGCGGGAAAATGTCAGCAGTTTGCTGGTAAGATCGGACGCGCGCTGACATGATTCGGTGATAATTTTCGCGTTCACCCCGGATTCATTATCTTCTTCCGCCACGGTTATTAATTCTGCGTATCCCTGTATAACTGTAAGGATATTGTTAAAATCATGGGCTATCCCACCGGCTAGCTTTCCTACAGCCTCGAATTTCTGGGACTGGGTCAACTGTTCGTGAAGTTTCTCCTTTTCATCATGCAGATGGTAAAATGTTGACATGTCCTGTATCACCAGTTCGTGGGCATGTCCATCCAGCCAGTCTACCAGCCTACTCCTGATGATAAGTGATATTGCATTTCCATCGCTTCGTGTCCAGCTGGCATTGTAGACAGGAACACCCGAGGAGTCTGTTCCAGAGGGGAGCTCACTTAAAAAATGTGACAGGCTGTTGCATGATTCAGACTGTTCTTCGTTGTAGAAGATGGTATATTCTGAGAAGAACATGTCTACTTTACTGTCCAGGGCTTCTTCAAGCCTTGATGCACCAAGCAGGCGCAATCCTTCCCTGTTTGTCATGATAATATTTCCGTCACGTATAAGAAATATTCCAATTGGCAGGTCTTGAACCAGGGTCTTGAAATGGCGACCTGTCTGACGCTGGTATCGTATGCGCATTTTACGGTGTCGGTACCTGATGATCGCTGCTGACAGCAGTACAACAGCAATGAGGATGCCGGTTGCCATAAGCAGGTAATAGAATGCTGAAACAGGGTAGGGTACGGTGAACCATTTTGAATAAAGAGATTCAAATATACCCGACTTCTTCATCTTGGCCAGCTCATCGTTGACCATCTGATTAAGCCATTGGTTTTTCGCGTTTACCGCAAAGCCGATATCATGCCGGTCAACGATTTTCACACCCCACATGTCTTTTGCCAGGGATATGTCACCGGGGAAATAGCGCTGAATGAGAAAAATTGAATTATAGAAGTTGTTGAGTACAATATCAACTTCTCCCTTTTGAAGGGCCCTGAAGCTTTCCATGGTGCTTGTGTATCGGCGTGCCTGTACTACTCTTCCCTCGTCGACCAGGTCTTGCACGTAGAGGTCACCCGTGGCATTTTTCTTGACCCCGATTTTGGCTCCATCAAGATCATTCACTATTGCCTGTGGCTGCACCGCCATCACCAGCCCACCCTCGAGATAGGGCTGGCTGAAGTTAAAGTCTTTCTCACGGCTTTCAGGCATATATATACAGCCGATTGCCATGTCGGCATGACCGTCCTTCACCATTTGCAGCATATTCTGAAAAGAGGTAAGGGTGATGGTGTATTCTATGTCGTTTATGCGGCAGATAAGTTCAAGCAGGTCAACGTCAAAGCCTGAAAGGCTGCCTTTTTCTTCGATGACGAAAGGTTCGTAAATAGAAGCAGCAACATGTATTTTTCGTTGCCGGG
Organism: Spirochaetota bacterium; assembly: GCA_018399855.1. Taxonomy (GTDB): domain Bacteria; phylum Spirochaetota; class UBA4802; order UBA4802; family UB4802; genus M55B154. Next base: position 2,352 of record JAGYNX010000220.1, on the reverse strand, counting down.
CATGCAGGGTAGTGCACATTATAATGAAGAAAATGATAATTCCTTCCACGCGGCGAAGGGTCTTTTTGGCATTATGTGCCATTTTGTTTTCCCAGTAACCTGTTTATTTTTGTATAATTGTAGTTTATTTCTGTAGTTGGCACAAGTATAAAAAGAAATTACTTGATTAATGAAAATAATGAACATTCAATTAAAAATGTTCTTGCATTATTAAAGACAACATTTAGGAATTGGCAGAGAGATTTTTCCTGATATATATAGAATACGTGCAAAAGAGTATGAGCATGGCAAAGTATATTTCATTACCATCATGCATAGTCGTCATTGTGTTGTGTATATGTGCTGTTTCGATGGTAGCGTGCAAAAAGAATTCTTCGTTATCATATGAAGAACAGAAGAAAGTAGTATCAAATACCTCCATAAATACCAAAATCAAAAAACTCGAAAGCAGCCTGGAATCGATGAAAGATGAAAACAAGAAAACTTCTCTTTTGACTGATATCGCGGTTCTTCAACTTGAAAAAGGTGACGTCAAATCAGCTATGGAGTCTTCTGCCAGGGCAGTTGAGATATCAGAAGATGATTTCAGGGCCCTGTATATCCAGGGAAAGTCTTCTCTCATGGCGGGAAGCTATTCAAGATCATTTGAACGATTGTCACGTTCTATTTCGGCTAACGATTCCTACGCTCCGGCGCATTTTGAGATGGGAAACGTGTATTATAAACGTGGTGATTATCACAATGCCATAAAAAAGTACAACAGGGCTCTTGAACTGGATAAAAAAAACCTTGATACCATGAACAACCTTGCCGTCGTGTGTGCATCCGCGGGCCAGTTGAAACGAGCAGAGAGGTTATTCCAACGGGTAATCGAATTGCAGAATGACAATGCCACTGCCCACAGAAACCTTGGTATTTTATATGATACCCATCTTGATAATCCCAGGAGGGCCATGACCCATTATAAAAGATATCTCACCATTGTACCGGGGGCTTCGGATAGAAACCTGGTAGAACTTTGGATCAGCAGGGTGAAGGGGGCGAATAAATGAAATTCACCCTGAAAACAATGTACATGGCAGTGTGTGTAATAACAACCGGGTTGATTCTCTCGGCTACTGTTCCTTTTAACATGGCAATATCTTCTTTTGAAAATGTGACTGCGGAAAATACCGATGAGGCTGCTGGAAAACAGTTAGCCCTTCGCATTGAGAAGAAGTTAAAAAATTCAACGGGTGTACAGCTCAGGGCCTCTGGTGCTGTTGAAAAATATATCAAAATGCTGGAATTGTCCCAGGCGGGTGTGATCAGCCCTTCGGTTGTAGATTCACGGCGTAGTATTCTTGATGTTGATCATATTTCAGTTGGCTCCATTGCCAGGATTGGCTCCATGTATGAAATCGATTCACGCCTTGTGAACGTGAATAACTGGGAAATCGAATATGCCTGCGGCTTTACTACCGGCAGTATCGATTACGCGGTAGAATCCATACTGGAAAAATACAGAAATCACCTGGCATCTATTAAGACAGATCAAGATGAAGACAAGAAAGAACCAGCCAGGGTAACCGTGTACAGGTTCAGGGAAAGCAATGAAAATGCCCTCGCAAGGGGTTATGGAAATGTTCTGTCTGAAATTATCAACAGTGAACTTGGATCCTGTAAGGGCCTGGCAACAGTTGAACGGAAATATTCAAAATCATTAATAAATGAAAAAGTATTACGCATGACCGGTGTTATTGAGAATGACAACTCTACGTCATTGTTCAACAACAGGAGTATTCAGTATGAATTGACCGGTGAGTTGAGGATATTTGATGACTTGATCTGTATTCGCTATACCCTTCGGGATACTGCTTCCGGGATGTGTGTGCTGCCGGGTTATCATGAAATATCAAGTCCCCGGTACTTGCGTCCGCTGGCGGCTTCAATAGCTTCAGACCTCGCGGGGGTCATATCCAATGAAGCCGGGGTACTGCAAATAAAATGTAAAGAAAAGTCAATTAATGTCATACTGGATGGTGAACCACTGGGTAATGTTCGTAAATTGCGCCTTGGGGAAGGGAACTACCAATTAAAGGTTGCCAAACCCGGATTCAGTAATTTTGAGAAAACGGTTGTCATAAAACCCGGTTCTACTGTTGCAATACCAGTTGCCCTCAAAGGCGGTTCCAATACCGGGCAAAAGGATGAAGGAGATGAGGATTCATCTATGTGGAAACCAGAATGGGAAAAGAGGGTGTGGAAGGCCCAGGAGACCCCGGACCAGTAATTGCGCCCTGATGACTATAAAAGAGTATACTTAAACTACCAGGAGGATGTACATGTTTGTAAAAAGTAAGCAGTGGGTGT